>JANQNI010000232.1 GCA_028289805.1 Thermoplasmatota archaeon
CCGTCCCAGCCCACGCCCCCCGTCGTCTACGCGGGGCTGCTGGCCGTCGGCGGCGCCATGGTGCTGTCGTTTCTTGCCGGCCAACTCGACCTGCTGGGCCGCCTGGGCGGCTTCCGCGACGAGCGCGCCGTCTACGTCGTCGCCGTCGTGCCCCTCGCCCTGGCGCTGTTCTTCCTCAACAGCGCCCTCACCATCTGGTTCGAGGGCCGCCGCGGACTCTACGCGAAGAAGGTCGACACCCGGCTGCGCAACGACCTGCTCGTCTACGGTGCCAGCAGCCTCCTCGGCGTCTTCTTCGCCGCCCTCCTGGGCCTGCACCTCTCCGGCCGCCTCGACGCCCTCGGGCCGCTGAGCCAGGGCCACGACGTCGCCAAGGACCTCGTGGCCCTCACGATCCTCTCCACCGCGGGCCCCGTCGGCGTCTACCTCCACCGCCAGAACCGACGCGTCGACGCCCTCGAACACCGCATGCCGGACTTCCTCAACGACCTCGCCGAGAGCCGCCGCGCCGGGCTGACCCTGGCCGGCGCCCTCCAGGCGGCCCGCCGCACCGACTACGGTGCCCTGTCGCCCGAGGTGCGCAAGATGGCCGCCCAGGTCTCCTGGGGCGTCCCCTTCAACGACGCCCTGCACCGCTTCGGAGAGCGCGTCAAGACCAACCTCGTGCGCCGCAGCGTCCAACTCATCATCGAGGCCAGCCGCACCGGGGGCAGCATCTCGGAGATCCTCAAGGCCAGCGCCCGCGACGCCCGCGACCTCAAGAGCCTGGAGGCGGAGCGCCGCATCACCATGGCGACGTTCCTGATCGTCATCTACGTCGTCTTCTTCGTCTTCCTCGTGGTCCTCGCCAGCCTCGACACCCAGTTCGTCCCCCAGGTGCTGGCCGCCGGCCAGGCCGCCGGCGCCTCCAGCGTCGGGTTCCGGGCCGACGTCGACCTCGACGCCGAGGCCGTTGGCCTCATCTACTACAACGCCGCGATGGTGCAGGCCGTCGGCAACGGCCTCGTCGGCGGCGTGCTGTCGGAGGGCCGCGTCACGGCCGGCTTCCGCCACGTCGCCTTCATGACCCTCAGCGCGTGGGTGGTGTTCCGGTTCCTGCTCGACGGGCTGGCGGCGTAGGCGGCGCGGCCGGCCTCACGCGAGGGACTGGTCGCAGAACCGCCGCCGCGCGCAGCCGCGGCACCGCCCGACGTGCCCGTGGTCCCGGTCGGCCCGCCCCTCAGCCTGCGCCGCGGCCATCCGCTCCAGGGTCGCGCGCAGGTCCGCCTGCGTCCCGTCGTCCCAGGCGACCTGGAAGACGCCCTCCGGGTACGTCAGCATCCCGTGCCCGGCCAGGGGGGCGCCGTTGGCCTCCAGGAGGCGCAGGTAGCACGCCACCTGGAGCCGGTGGCTGGGAAACGGCGTGCGGGGCGTCATGCCGGTCTTGACCTCGACGGGCACCACGCCCGCCTCCGTCTCCACCACGTAGTCCGGCTTGCCCGACAACCCCCACTCGGGGTCGCGCAGGGGCTGGCCGCCGAGCCACGCCTGGTCCTGGACCTCGCCGTGGACGAAGCCGTGCTCGTCCTCCAGCCGGTCGGCGTCGCGGCGGGCGAACAGGGCGATGGCGAGCAGGGCGGCGGACAGGCTCGTCAGCAGGAGGGCGGTGGTGAGGAAGACGAAGTGCAGGGGGTGCGCGCGCAGGTACAGCACCTCCAGCGTCAGGAACGTGCCGCTGGTGGCCGCCATCAGGATGCGGAAGCTCCACCGCATGCCGTCGCGGTAGTCCCGCTGCCGCCGCTCGACGAGGTGCTGCGCCTCCTGGAGGTGCCGGTGTTCCTCCACGCCGCGCTCGCTGCCCGCGTCGTGGCCGTCCCGGCCGGCGCGCGCGAGCCACCAGTTGTGCGCGCAGTACGCGAACTGCTCGACTTCCCCCGCGGAGGGCACGGCCGGGCATGGGAGCCTCTCGCAGAAGACCGGTTCGGCCCGAGTACGCGGTCCGTCGCGTCCCCCGGGGCGCCTCCGGGACCGAGGGCCAGGGCCCTTCCGGCTCTGCGGGCCTTAGGGCGAATGGGCCAATGGCAACGCAGAAATGGCGGATGTCGGGCGCGGTTCTCCCTAAAGAGTCAGGTGCTTAGTTTTTATATCTCCAGCAGGGTAGTGGGTGCTTGCCCTGTTTCAGGGAGGAACCACCATGAAGGCAAACCAAGCGTTCAAGGCCAACGAGGACGCCGTGTCCCCCGTGATCGGCGTCATCCTGATGGTCGCCATCACGGTCGTGCTAGCGGCCGTCGTGTTCGTGCTCGTAAGCGATCTGGGTGAGGGCGGCGAGGCGTCCCCGCAGATCAGCTTCACGAAGAGCTCCGGCAGCTACCCCGGTAGCGGCGTGTACGCCCACCCCGATGCGACGGAGGTGACCGCCACGGGCACCTCCACGGTGTTCACGGTGACCAAGATCACCAACGGTCCCGTCAACTGGGACGACCTGACGGTCACCTGCACCGGCGGCACCACGGGCGTCGCGACGACCAGCAACGCCGGCGCCATCTCCGCGGGTCACAAGATCTACTGCGA
>JANQNI010000235.1 GCA_028289805.1 Thermoplasmatota archaeon
TAGCCCGCACCCCGCCACCACGAGGCCACCCCCCATTCTGACGACCACTCCCCCCAATCAGCAAGCCCCTACCGAATTCTGAAACGCTCGTGGCGCAGCCTGGGCGCGTCGGGCGCGGACCGTTCTCGAGGGCTCGTGGGGCAACCGTCTTCTTCATCGCCGACTCTGGCCGCCAGCCTTGCTGACTCTGGACATGGCCATCGTGCTGGCCCTGGTGCTGGTGCTGTTGGTGCTCTTCTTCCGGGAGGTGCTGCCCCTGCCGGTGACGGCGCTGCTGGCCGCCATCGTTCTGATGGTGACCGGCATCCTCGACATCGACGACGGGCTCTCGGGCTTCAGCAGCCCCGCCACCGTGGCGGTGCTGTCCATGTTCGTGTTGTCGGCGGGCATCCAGCAGACGGGCGCCGTGGACGCCGTGACGCGCAAGCTGGTGGCGTGGAGCGGCAGGAGCCGGATGCGCCAGGTGGGGGCCATGAGCGTCATGGCGGGGCCCCTGTCGGGCTTCATCAACAACACGCCCGTCGTGGCGGTGATGATCCCGGCGGTGCTCGAGGTGGCGCGCAAGACGGGCATCAGTCCCAGCAAGCTGCTGATGCCGGTGAGCCACGTCGCCATGCTGGGGGGGCTCCTGACGGTCATCGGCACCAGCACGAACCTGCTGGGCAACGCCGTCCTGGACGACCTCGGCATCCGTCCCTTCGGCTTCTTCGAGTTCACCCTCGTCGGCCTGGTGGCGCTGGCCGCCGGCACCCTCTACCACCTCACCTTCGGCGCGCTGCTGTTGCCCGACCGGGGCAGCGGCGGCATCGTCGAGCGCTTCGACCTGAAGGGGTTCCTGGCCGAGTACGTGGTGCCGCCGGAGTCCGAGCTGGAGGGCAAGAGCCTGCGAGAGTTGGGCCTGACGTTCCGCAAGGGTGTGCAGGTGGTCCGCATCACGCGCGCCGGCCAGACCGTGGACGCCCCCCACCCGGGCACGCGCATCGCCTCCGGCGACGAGCTCGTCCTGGAGGGCAGCCGGCAGCGCCTCGCGGAGTTGCAGGAGCAGGGCCTGCAGGCGTTGCCGGAGTTGAAGCACCCCCTGGACGGGGACGACGCGGAGACGGGCGGCATCGCCACCGCCGAGGTCGTCATCACCACCGGCAGCCGGTACGTGGGCCACACGGTGGCCGGCATCGACTTCCGGCGCCGCTACGAGGCGCAGGTCCTGGCGGTGCGCCACCATGGCCGCGTCGAGATGGGGCCCATCTCCGAGAGCCGGCTGAGCCCCGGCGACGTGCTGCTGGTGCAGGCGACCCATCGCGCGCTGGACCGGATGCGGGAGAAGCCGGACCTGTTCGTGACGCGGGAGCGGGAGCGGGGCGCGTACCGCCCCGAGAAGATGCTCCACGCCATCCTCGTGGTGCTGGGGGTCGTCCTGGTGGCGGCGATGGGGTGGATGGACATCGCCGTCGCCGCCCTCTCCGGCGCCGCGCTGATGGTCATCCTGGGGGTGCTGCGCATCGAGGAGTTTCTTAGCAGCATCCATTGGGACATCGTGCTGATGCTCGCCGGCATCATCCCCCTCGGCGTCGCCGTGCAGAAGACCGGCCTGGCGGACCTCGTGGCGCAGGGCATCGTGTCCGTCGGCGGCGACCTGCCGGGGTTGTGGTTCCTGGTGTTCCTGTTCCTGGCCACGAGCCTCATCACGGAGGTCGTCAGCAACAACGCCAGCGTCGTGCTGCTGGTGCCCGTGGCCACCGCCGCCGCCGTGGGGCTGGGCATCGACCCCCGCCCCGTCGGCCTCACGGTGATGCTGGCGGCCAGCACGTCCATGCTGACGCCCATCGGCTACCAGACGAACACGATGATCTACGCCCCCGGCAACTACCGCTTCCGGGACTACCTGCGCGTCGGCGGGCCCCTGAACCTGCTGCTGGCCTTCGTCATCCCGTGGGCGGTGGCGTGGCAGTTCCCCCTCTGAGGCGGTGCGCGGTCAGAACGCCCCA
This sequence comes from Thermoplasmatota archaeon, assembly GCA_028289805.1. Lineage (GTDB taxonomy): Archaea > Thermoplasmatota > E2 > JACPAO01 > JAHFTW01 > JANQNI01. Next base: position 1,986 of record JANQNI010000235.1, read on the forward strand.
GCCCGGTCCAGTTGCTCGATGCGGCGCCGCAGCGTCGCCCCGACGAACGTGACCATGATGATCGCCATCACCAGCCCGACGAGTTGCTGGGTGCTGACGAGGAAGTTGTAGACGGCGTGCAGCAGCACCGCCACGAGGTAGTGGGGGGCGACGGCGAGGCCGGGGCGGCCCCGCAGCCGCGCCACGGCGTACCCGAAGCCGACGAGGGCGCTGGCGCCGCTGTGCAGCAGCATGGAGGAGAAGACGCGCACGACGACGGTGACGATGGCGTCGCCGAAGCCGCCGTCCAGCAGCGCCGTGATGCCGTAAACGAAGTTCTCCGTCGCCGCGAAGCCGAGGCCCAGTCCGGCGCCGTAGATGATGCCGTCCTCCGGCTCCGTGATGACGAGGCGGAAGCGCGTGAGACCGAGGCCCTTCGAGAACTCCTCCACGAGGGGGGCGATGACCACCGCCGCCACCAAAGCTTCCTCCAGCGGGATGGGGCCGCCCGCCTGGTCGTAGCCGAAGCCGAAGAGGAGGTGCAGCACCACGGCGACGGCGACGCCCAGGGTGCCGCCGTAGACGAACGCCGACAGCACCGCCCCCAGGGGCTCGCGGTCGTAGCGCTCCCGGCTGCGCAGCCACAGCAGGTAGAGCAGGGGCGGAATCAGGGACAGGGCCACGAGGCCGGCGAACATCAGGCCGGACTGCACGGCGGGAGAAGGCGAGGGACTCCTTTTGGTCGTGCCGACCATCTTATGCGGACGCGGCCTCGCGGGAGCGTGGCCGACGCGGGGGAACCGACGTGGCTCGTCCTCGACACCA
>JANQNI010000292.1 GCA_028289805.1 Thermoplasmatota archaeon
GGACGCTCGCCTCACCGTAGTCGGCCAGGCCGCCGTCGGGCTTGGCCGTCTCCTTGAGGAAGCGCTGCATCAGGACCTTGTCCTCCATCATCGCGATGCCCTGGATGGCCTCGCTGGCGTTGACCACGAGCTCCTTCAGGCCCTGGTCGTCGTCCGTGTACCCGGTGTCGAAGTAGGTCGAGTGGACCTTCTTCTGGATCTCGTGGTGGAGGTAGCCGTGCTCGGCGAAGTACTCCTTCGTCGAGCCGGGGCCGCCGATGATGACCGCCTTCAGGTTCGCCTCGGCCAGGAAGATCTCGGAGGCGCGGTCGCCGCACTCCACGAACCAGTGGTTGGCCGCCTCCTCCGTGAGGCGCTCGAAACGCCGCTGGGACTGGCCACCGCGGCCGTGCTTGGACGGCACCAGGCTCTGCTTGTTGTGCATCGACACGATCGCCTTGCCCTTCAGCAGGCCCACGCTGCACTCCTTGCGGTCCACGATCATCAGGCCGTAGACGTCCTCCGTCTGCCCCATGTGCTTCAGGGGCTCCACGTTGAACGTCGAGTCACAGCGGTACTGGTACGTCTGCACCGGCTCCGGCGGCTCGATGACGTGCGCCACCTGCGTCGTCTTGTTGCCGCCCGCCGCCACCGTGCCGACGAACAGGGCGAGGCCGTTCTCCGGGGTGCGGTTGTACGGCTTGAGCCGGGCGAGCATCGACGTGAGGGCGGACTGGACCGCGGTGGCCGTCTGCTTGCTCTTGATGTTGGAGGCCTGGCCGATTTCATCCCGGAGCATGGCGGCGGCGTCGCTGATCTGGCGCGTCGGGGGAATGTACAGCGTCACCAGCTCCGTGCCCATCCCCCGGTAGTTCCCAAGCTCCTCGATGGTCCGCTTGAAGACGTACCTCTGCCGCTCCGTCCACTCCTCGGCGCCCACGGTGGGTCGGGGACGAGGGGGGTGTATTTGAACGCCGGGACGCGGGCCCAGGAATGGATTCTGCATCCCCGGCCACCCCCGGCTGCCTCCGGCTGCCTCCGCCCGCCTCGGAAACGCCTTAGCGAAGCCTCTGCTCGCCGCCCCCGTGCCCACCGTCCTCACCCTCGGCGGCAGCATCCTCGCCCCCGCGGACCCCGACCCCGCCCACCTGCGCAGCGTCGCCGGGCGCCTCGCATCCTGGACCGGCGACGCCCCCCTCTTCGTCGTTGTGGGCGGCGGCGTCCCGGCCCGCGACGCCATCGGGCTCGCCCGCCAGGCGTGGGCGGACCCGGCGCACCCCCACGTGGACGAGTCCCTGCTGGACCGCGTCGGCATCCAGGCGACGCGCCTCAACGCCCAGGTGCTCGCGACGTACCTGCACGCCGTCGGCACCGACTGCGCCCTCCGGGTCCCCACCTCCACGGCGGAGGCGGCCGAACTGGGCATCGAACACGCCGTCGTCGTCATGGGCGGCACCGACCCCGGCCACTCCACGGACCAGGTGGGCGCCGAACTGGCGCAGCGCGTCGGCGCCCCCCGCGTCGTCGTCGCCACCAACGTCGACGGCGTCTACTCCGCCGACCCCCGCAGCGACCCCGAAGCCCACCGCATCGACGAACTGACCTACGACCAGCTGAAGGTCATCATCGGGGGCACCGACTGGCACCAGGCGGGCCAGACGGGCGTCATCGACGGCCCCGCCGTGGCGCTCCTGTCGGAGGCGGGCATCGAGGCGCGCGTGTGCGATGGCAAGGACCTGGACAACCTGGAGAAGGCCGTCCGGGGCGAACCCTTTTCTGGCAGCACCGTGCGGGAGGGAGCGTGATGTCCCCCGTCGCGGACCACGCCCACTGCGAGATCTGCAGCCGCACCGTCGCCCTCGGCGAGCGCTTCTGCGACCGCGCCGAGTGCCTGGAGAAGCACGAGCAGAACGTGAAGGAGAAGAAGCGGCAGGTCTGGATGTTCATCGGCGTCATCGTCGCCGCCGTCGTCCTGAGCCGGCTGCTCGCGTCCTTCTGACCCGGCCCAGTCGTCGCCCTTTTCTGGGCCCGCCCGGTGGCCCCGCCGTCATGGTCTCCCTCTCCCTGGCCGAGAAGCGCCTCCTGGCCGCCCTGCCCGCCGACGGCAGCCCCGCCCCCGTCGACGAACTCGTCGCGGCGGGCGCCTTCGCGGCCAGCGGCGAGGTGCTGCGCGCCGCCGGCGGCCCCGAGCGCCACGGCCTCGTGGCGGTGACGCAGGAGACCACGACCACCCACCGCGCCAGCGACGAGGCCGTGCGCTTCGTCGAGGTGGGCCTGCCCGAGCGCCGCGCCGTGGCCGCCATCGAGGCCGCCGGCGGCGCGTTGCCGATGGGCGAACTGGCCGCCGCGGCCGGCCTGGACGGCGGCGAGGTCAAGGTCGCCGTCGGATGGCTCAAGCGCAAGGGCTGGGCCGACATCGTGGCCGGCAAGCTCACCCTGAAGGAGGGCGTCCCCGTGCCCGGCGCTGACGAGGAACTGCTCGCGGCCCTCGTCGCGGGCGGCGGCGTCAACGGCCACGGCGACGCCCTGGCCGAGCTCACCCACCGCGGCGGACTCGTCCAGGAGGTCGAGACCACCACGCGCTTCGTGGCCCTCACCGACGCGGGCCGCGACCTCGTCCCCGGCCTCGACCTGGACGCCGACGCCACCGAGGTCAACCAGGTCACCCCCGAACTGATTGCCCGCTGGGAAGAGATGACGGATGCGGAGAAGGCCAAGGTCGGCCTCCGCCCCTTCGACTTCGACGTGGCCGTCGCGCCGCGCCGCGCCGCCAAGCCCCACCCCCTGACGCAGATCATGGAGGAGATCCGCGCCATCTTCCTGGAGATGGGCTTCACAGAGATCGGCGGCGACTACGTCGAGTCCGCCCTGTGGAACATGGACGCCCTGTTCATCCCCCAGGACCACCCCGCCCGCGAGGAGCACGACACCTTCTACCTGGAGAACCCCGCCAGCCTCCCCCTGGACGCGGCGGACGTGGCGCGCATCCGGGACGTCCACCAGACCGGCGCCGACACCGGCAGCACCGGCTGGGGCGGCGCGTGGTCCGAGGACGTGGCGGCGCAGGGCCTCCTGCGCACCCACACCACCAACACCACCATCCGCTACCTCGCCGAGCACCCGGAGGGGCCGCACAAGGTGTTCGGCCTCGGGAGGGTCTTCCGCAACGAGACCATGGACGCCACGCACCTGCCGGAGTTCCACCAGATCGAGGGCATCATCACCGAGCCCGGCACCAGCTTCAACACCCTCGTCGGCGTCGCGCGGGAGTTCTTCACCCGCATGGGCTTCGAGGACGTCCGGTTCCGGCCCGCCTACTTCCCCTACACGGAGCCCTCCATGGAGGTGGAGGTGATGTACCAGGGCAAGTGGATGGAACTGGGCGGCTCGGGCGTCTTCCGGCCCGAGGTCACCGAGCCCCTGGGCGTCGCGGACCCCGTCATCGCGTGGGGCTTCGGGCTGGAGCGGCTGGCCATGATGCGCCTCGGCCTCAAGGACATCCGGCAGTTGTACGTGTCGGACCTGGACTGGCTCCGAGGCAATCCGCTGCAGTAGGCGGGGTCGTGCCTCCTGCGACGCGGGCATCCCACAACCCTTTTGGTGGCGGACGCCGCCCCACGGCCCATGCGCCGAGCCCTCGTTGTGGCCGCCCTGCTGGCGGTCTCGATTTCTGGCTGCCTCTCGGGGGACGACCCCACGCCGCAGGCCGCCGACGCCGTTGACGTTCCCCTCCTGGACGACGTGGTGGACGTCGCCGTGGATGCCGTGGCCGCCTTCGAGGAGTCCGTCGTGGACGCCGCCGTGGACGTCACCGGCGACCTGTACGAACCGACCCTGGAGGTCAGTGACTCCGGCGTCATCTACATCACGGGGCACACGATCCTGGTGGACACCACCGGCGCCCCCGTCTTCATGAGCAAGGACGACGGCGCCTCCTGGGAGCAGTTGCCCTTCACGCAGGACCTGCGCATGCCGGAGCCCGTCCACGGCGCCACGCCCCCGGTCACCGACGAGATCTTCCTCGTCGCGGGCGACGACGGCTGGCTCTACGGCGCCGACATCACCCTCGCCACCTTCCCCGTCAACGCCTGGAGCGGCGACGGCGAGCGCCACGCCTACTACAACCCCAACGCCTACGACGAGACCCAGGCGCCCCAGCAGGCCACCGACTGCGTGCCCGTGCCCGCCAAGGACCGCCCCTGGGCCGCCTACAGCAACGGCACCCTGCTGCTGGTCAACAACCCCGCCAGCGGCCCGGCCCAGTTCGGCGTCATGACCGTGCCCCCCGCCCTGCCCTACGGCGTCG
>JANQNI010000098.1 GCA_028289805.1 Thermoplasmatota archaeon
CGGCCTGCGCAACCCGTGGCGCTTCAGCTTCGACGCCGACGGCGGCCTGTGGATCGGCGACGTGGGCCAGGACCACGCCGAGGAGGTCAGCCACGCACCCCCCGGCGCCGCCGGCCTCAACTTCGGCTGGGTCGTCTACGAGGGCAGCCAGCGCTACCGCAGCGGCGAGGCGCCGGACCACATCCCGCCCGTGGCCGAGTACGACCACGACGGCGGCCACTGCTCCATCACCGGCGGCCACGTCTGGGACCACGACGACGCCGGACCCCTGCGCGGGACGTACGTCTACGGCGACTACTGCTCCGGCACCGTCTGGAGCCACGACCCCGACACGGGCGAGAGCCGTGTGGTGGCCGACCTCGACGCCCGCATCAGCAGCTTCGGCGAGGGCGGTGACGGGACGCTGTACGTCGTCGACCACGGCGGCGCCGTGCTGCGGCTCCAGGCCAGGTGAGAGGAACCCGGGGGCCCACCCGTCCCCGGGGCGTGCCCATCCCCTGCACGCAACCGTTGCAGCGACGGGGGGTTCTTGGTGGTTTTCGGGAAACGCGCCTTCGGGTGGGGCCCCGGCTTCCGGCTTCGCGTGGAACGGGTGGACGGGGGCCAGGAGGCGGAGGGGAAGGAAGCGGGGGTCGGGGCCCTACGGCGTAACGCGGTCCGCGCCCACCCGCCTACGGCGGCTGGGGCGAAACCGAGCCACCCCTACGGGGTGACTCGGTCCTCGGCCGGTGCTTCGCACCGCGTCGAATCGGCCGACCCCTTACGGGGTCACCCGATCCCTGCCCGGCCGTGCAAGCACGGCCGGGAGGGAACCGCGTTTCGCCTACGGCGTAACGCGGTCCAAGTCCCGAGGGAACAGGATCGCTTCGCGGATGTTGCCCAGCCCGAGCATCTGCATCAGGATGCGCTCGATGCCGATGCCGCAGCCGCCGTGGGGGGGCATGCCGTAGCGGAACGCCTCCAGGTAGTCCTCGAAGTCCTTCGGGTCGAGGCCCCAGCGGACGATGCCGGCCTCCAGGAGTTCGGGGTCGTGGATGCGCTGGGCGCCCGAGATCAGTTCGACGCCGCGGTAGTCGAGGTCGAAGCCGCGGCACAGCCGGGCGTCCTGGTCGACGGTGCCGTCGTCGGTGGGCTCGGGCATGACGTAGAACGGCTTGGGGGCGAGGGGCCACTTGGTGATGAAGTAGAAGTCGTGGCCCTCCTCCTGCATCGCCTCGCCGAGGATCTTCTCGGCCTCGGTGCCGATGTCGTCGCCGAAGGCCAGCGCCTTGTCGAGGCGGTCGCCGGCGCGGTCGTTGACGATCTGCAGCGCCTCCTCGTAGCGCACGCGGCGGAAGGGCAGGGCGGGGACAGGCACGTCGGCGCCGAGGGCCTCCAGTTCGGCGGTGCAGGTCTCGGCGACGTGCTTCCAGATGGCGTGCAGCAGTCCCTCGATGACCTGCATGACGTCCTCCTCGCTCTCGACCCACGCCAGTTCGAGGTCGAAGGCGGTGCTCTCGTTGAGGTGGCGCACGGTGTTGTGCTTCTCGGCGCGGAAGTAACGGGCGATCTCGAAGACGCGGTCCATGCCGCTGGCCATCATCATCTGCTTGTAGAGCTGGGGCGACTGGCTGAGGAAGCACTCCTTGCCGAACCAGTCGACCTTGTAGGTGTCGGTGCCGCCCTCGCTGCTGGCGGCGATGATGTTGCTGGTGGTGATCTCCGAGAACCCGTGGGCGTGGAAGTAGTCGCGGCCGGCGCGCAGGACCTCGCTGCGGATGCGGAAGATGGCCGCGGCGCGGGGAGTGCGCACGTCGAGGAAGCGGTGGTCGAGGCGGGTGTCGAGGCCCGTGTGGATGTCCTCGTCCCACAGCGCCATGGGCAGGGGCGTCTGGGCCTTGTTGAGGACGGTGCCGGCGGTGGGCAGCACCTCGAAGCCGGCCTTGGCCTTCTCGGACGCCTGGACCAGGCCGGTGATGCTGACGGCGCTCTCGTCGCTGAGATCCGTGAGGGACTCGAAGAGGCCGGGGGCGCTGTCGGCGAGCTTCTTCTTCAGCAGCACGAACTGGACGGTGCCGGTGCGGTCGCGCAGGTCCAGGAACGCGATGTTGCCCTTGGCGCGCAGGTTGTGGACCCAGCCGGCGAAGGTCTGCTCGGTGCCGTAGTGCTCGGGCGTGACCTCGCCGCAGCCCAGCGTTCGCAGCGTCATGGGCGGCGCGACCGGGCGCCGCTTGAAAAGCGTCGGCCCCGGCGGCCCCGGCGCGTCCTACGCCTCGTAGGGTTCCTCGCCGCGCACCAGCATCAGGAGCGCGGGGACGCCGGCGGCGAGGGCGAGCAGGCCGGTGGCGTAGTTGGCGCCGTGGGTGGGGTTGCCGAGGTCGGCGTCGAGGCCGTAGGCGAGGCCGACGGCGACCAGCAGGACGATGAGCCAGACGAAGGGCATCCAGGCGGGCTCCAGCCGCCCCCAGGAGACGCCCAGGAGGGCGCCGGCGGCGATGGCTGCCGTGGCGACGGCGGTGGCGTGTCCGGCGGCGGCGTCGCCGTCGCCGATCCCGTCGCCGCGGAAGCTGACGCCCCCGACGGCCAGCACGAGGGCGGCGAGGCTCCAGACGAGCAGCAGGCCGCCGGCGATGTACCCGTTGCGGTGGCGCAGCAGCAGGAGCCACACGGCCACGACGACGCCCACGAGGGGCACCAGGGCGACGATGGAGCCGGAGACGAGGGTGGCCATGAGGGCCCCGAGGACGGCGGCGGCGAAGACGAGGCTCGGCAGGACCTTGCCCATGCACCAGGATTCTCTCCGGGAGAAGAAAAAGGGTGCCTTACGGTCGCACGGCCGGAGCCGCCGCCGCGGCCTCACTCCGACTTCATCATCTCGGACCACAGCAGCAGCACGAAGGCCCACAGCACGACGATGCCGCCGGCGCCGAAGAGGAACTGCAGGGCGCGCTCGTCGGGGCGGGGGCCCGTGTAGACGATGGCGAGGCCGACGATGAGGGCCGCGACGACGAGGGTGAAGCTCACCTTCAGCGCGGAGCGCCCCTGGCTGCGCTTGATGCCCTCCAGTCCGGCCACGTCGATGGTGGTGCGCAGCTCGTTGCGCTCGATGCGCCGCACCAGTTGGTTGAGGGTGTGGGGGAACTGGCGGCCGAACTTCAGGAGCTCCCCGAGCGTCTCCTCGACGATCTCCTTCTGCTTCTTCGTGCTCGTGAGGTTCTTCCACACGAGGTCCGCCACCAGCGGCTCCAGCACGGTCACCAGTTCGTAGTCGGGGTCCAGCTCGCGGCAGAAGCCGTCGAACTGGAACAGGGCCCGCGTGATGAGCATGAAGTCCGGCGGCAGGAGCATCCGGTGCTTCTTGGCCAGGTTGAGGATCATCTCCATCAGGCGGGGGTCGGCAACACTGACCTCCTCCCGCTCGAAGAAGTCGAGGATCTTCTCCACGTCGACCTGGAACCGCTTCGGGTCGTGCTCCCCGTAGGGGTCGCACAGGTCCACGACCGCCTCCCCCGTCGCCTCAGCGTCGCCCTTGCTGATGGAGGTGATGAGGCGCAGGATGGTCTTGGCCCGGCGCTCGGTGACGATGCCGACGGCGCCGAAGTCCAGGAAGGCCACCTGGTCCGAGCTCATGACCATCATGTTGCCGGGGCTGGGGTCGGCGTGGAAGAGCCGATGGACGAAGATCTGCTTGGCCATGGCGTGGGTGATGATGCGCGCCACGTTGCGGCGGTCGATGCCCTCGGCGTCCAGGTCCTGCGCGTGGGCGAACTTGTGGCCCTCGATGAACTCCATCACCATCACGCGCTTGGTGGAGAACTCCGTGAACATCCGGGGGATCTTGACGGACTCGTCGTGGCGGAAGTCGTGGGCCACGCGCTGCGTGTTCTTGATCTCGTAGCGGTAGTCCAGTTCCCGCTCCAGCATCGAGCGCAACTCGTTGAGGTGCTGCGTCGGTTGCCAGACGCGGCTGGCGGCGAACGTCTTCTCGATGAACACCACGAGGCCACGCAGGATCTCGAAGTCGAGGATCATGCGCTCCTCGATGCCGGGGTGCTGGACCTTCACCGCCACCTTCGTGCCGTCCTTCAAGACAGCGCGGTGGACCTGCCCCACGGAGGCGGAGGCGAGCGCCTCCGGCTCGAAGACGGAGAACACCTCCTCCACCTCCCGGCCCAGTTCGGAACGGACGACCTGCCGGACCTCCTCGTACGGGCTCGGCGCCGTCCCGTCGTAGAGTTGCTTGAACTCGTCCGCGTACGCCTGCGGCACCAGGTCCGGCCGCGTCGCCAGCAACTGCCCGAGCTTGACGAACGTCGGCCCGAGCCGCTCGAAGATGGTGCGCAGCTTGCGCGGCGCCGGGTCCTCCCCCGGCCCCCCCACGTCGCGACCCTTCAGCAGGGACTGCAGCAGGCCCCAGAAGTCGTTCTCGACGAGGATGTTGCCGATCTCGTTGAAGCGCGTCAGGCGGGAACGGCGGGGAAGCTGCTCCACGGCCGGCATCGGGGAAGCCACCGGGGCGGCGGTTGAAGGGGTTGTGGTCGGGTGCGGCGCCCTACCCCAGGAGCCCCACCAGGAGCCACGCGGCGCCGAAGACCACCAGGAACCACGCCATCCCGACCAGCCTCATCCGAGGGTTGTCCGCGCGGCCACCATACATCAGTCCGGGGATGGAGGACATGCCCTGCGGTCGTGCCACCTCCGAGTCCTCCGGCTGATGCCTGGCGAAGCGCAACAGCCAGAAGCCTGCGCCGACGAACAGGGACCCGAGCACGAGGGCGGAGACGACGACCACGGCAGGCCACCCCCTCCAGAGGTCAAGGAGTTGCTGCGACCCGCACCGGATGCATCGACCAGGGCCCGTGCGGGCGCGCTCGAGTCCGCGGACGGCCCTACCCGATGTAGTGCAGGTCGCCCGGCTCCCGTGCCGCCACCTCGGCCTCGTGGAGTTGCTGCGTGATGCGGTCGATCTCGGCGGCCTTGTTCTCCAGGTCCGTCATGTCGATGGTGCGACCGATCACCTCACCCAGGACGTGCAGGACGGCGCGGGCGGCGGCGGGGTCGACCATGTAGCCGCTCGTCTCGCCCATGAGGCAGGCGCCGCCCATGCCCCGCTCCATGCCGAGGCCAAGAAACAGGCCGCTGGCGCCGACGATGCCGCCGCTGGGCTCGTCCTCCTGGAACTTGACCCCGTGGCCCTCCAGTTGCTCCACCAACGCCCGGTCGGTGGCGGCGCCCAGCACGTCGGGCGTCTCGACGGTGGTGCCGAGGCCGTAGCCGCCGAGGGTGTACATGCGCTTGCAGCCGAGGGGGTCCAGGCGGTCGAGGACGCCTTCCACGAGGGCGAACTGCCCCTCGCTGCTCAGGGGCTGGTAGTCGCCGGTGAGGATGACGAGGTCGTGCTCCCCCCCGCCGGGGACGACCCAGACCTGGTTGCGCACCAGGCGCACGGTGCCGTCGGTCTCGATGGTGACCTGGGGCGGGAAGTCGTGGCTGAAGATGTCGAACCAGAGCTTGGCGTCCAGGGCGTCGACGAGGTGCTGGGCCGCGAGCTTGCCCACGTTGCCGACGCCGGGCAGCCCCTCGACGAAGATGGGGTCCCGGACGGCGGGGGCGTCGTGTTCCCGGAACCGCATCAGGTCCGTCATGCGCCGGCCTTCCGCGCTCCCCGTTCTTGTTCTTGGCGGTGGAGGAGCTTCAGCCGTCGGCGGTAGGCGCCGTGGTGGTCCTCGGGGCTGAACTTGGCGGGA
>JANQNI010000111.1 GCA_028289805.1 Thermoplasmatota archaeon
CGACGCGACGCTGTACCCGAGCCGCGACGCCGACGACCTGCTCGCGGCCCTCTCCGACTGGCACGGCCTGTCCCCGGACCACTTCGTCGTCGGCAACGGCAGCGACGAGTGCCTGGACCTGGTGACCAAGGCGTTCACCGTCCCCGGACAGACCCTCGCCACGCCCTGGCCCAGCTACAGCCTCTACCCCTTCTACGCGCAGTTGCAGGACCTCAAGCTGGAGCGCGTGCCCCTGCGCGGCCACTGGCGCCTCGACGTGGACGCGCTGCTGGATGCGCAGGCCGCCGTCACGCTCGTCGCCACCCCCAACAACCCCACCGGCACCCGCTTCCCCACCGGCGACCTGGAAGCGCTGCTGGAGGGCACCGACGGCGTCGTCGTCGTGGACGAGGCGTACGTCGAGTACGCCGGCCTCCGACACAGCCTCCTGCCCCGCGTGGACGAGTTCGACAACCTGCTCGTCATGCGGACCTTCAGCAAGGCCTACGGCCTGGCCGGCCTGCGCGTCGGCCACCTCGCCGGCAACCCCGAGCTGGTGGAGAAGCTGCGTCTCGTCAAGCCCCCCTTCAACCTCAACCTCTACACGGAGCGCGTCGCCGTCGCCGCCCTGGACGAGCAGGCGTGGCTGGACGCCCACGTCGCCGGCGTCCGGGAGGGCCGCGCGGCCGTCCACGACGGCGTGAAGACGCTGGGCTTCCAGCCCTACGACAGCGCCGCCAACTTCGTCCTGGCCCGCAGCCCCCTGCCCCCCGCCCAGGTCGTCGACGGCCTGCGCCGCCACGGCATCCTCATCCGACACTTCCCTGGCACCCCCGGCCTGGAGGAGATGGTCCGCTTCGGCGTCGGGAAACCCGAGCACACCCAGCAACTCCTGGACGCCCTCGCCCAGGTCGTGGAGGTGCCCGCGTGACGGCCGGGCCCGAGTGGCTCCTGTTCGACTACGGCGTCGGGAACCTCCACTCCCTGCGCAAGGCCCTCGACCGCGTCGGGGCCCGTACCGCCGTCACCGACGACCCCGCACGCCTCGCCGACGCCGACGTCGCCGTCCTGCCCGGCGTCGGCGCCTTCGGGCACGTCATGGACGCGCTGGAGCCCGCCCGCGACGACCTGCGGGCGCGGCACGCGGCCGGCAAGCCCACCCTGGGCGTCTGCATCGGCATGCAGGCGCTCTACCAGGGCAGCGAGGAGACCCCCGACCACGCCGGCCTCGGCGTCCTGCCCGGAACGGTCGCGCGACTGCCCCCGTCGGCGGGCAAGGTGCCCCACATGGGCTGGAACACCCTCGACGCACCCCCCGAATCCCCCCTGGCCGCCTTCGCGGGGCGCCACGTCTACTACGTCCACAGCTACGCCGCCGCCCCCGGCCCCGAGGCCCTGGCGACGACGGAGTACGGAACCCCCTACGCCGCCGCCGTCCGGGCGGGCAACACGCTGGCGTTCCAGTTCCACCCCGAGAAGAGCTCCGGGGTCGGCCACGACCTCCTGGTCCTAGCGCGCAAATCGTTGGAGGAGGAAGGATGAGGGACCACGATGGTCGGCGGGACGGTCGTTCGTCCTACGCGGGGACGACGGCCGTCATGACGACCACGACGTTGGCCACGCCGGCCTCCAGCGCGAAGGCGACGTCGTGGCTGCCGGCCTCCAGCATGCAGGAGGTGGCGGCGACGTTGTTGCTCTCGTTCGGGAAGACGCCCGCACCGGCCGTGCCGTCGCAGTCGCCCAGGCCGGTCCAGGAGAGGGCGCCGTTGGAGGCGGAGCGGCCGAAGCTGACGCTCATGTCGATGGCCGTGGCGTTCTCGGGGACCTCGATGGAGAACGTGTGGCCCTGGACGGAGTCGACCTGGAACGCGTGGTCCACGAACTGCACGGTCTGGTTCATGGCCTCGTCGCCCATGGCCTCGACGACCTCGTGGCCGTGGGCGTCCATGGACTTCAGGTTCTCGGCGTTGGGCTCCACGGCCAGCACGCCGACGCCCACGAGGGCGACGGTCAGCACGGCCGTCACGGTGGCTGCGATGCGCATCGGACGCCCCGACCCGGACCCCCTACAAATCGATTTCAGCACATCCCTTCGGAGGAACCCCTGATGGACATCATCCCCGCCATCGACCTGCGCCACGGCAAGGTCGTCCAACTCGTCGGCGGCGACCCCGACCAGGTCGCCGTGGAGGCCGACCGCACGCCCCTCGAACAAGCCACGCACTGGAAGGACCTGGGCGCCACGCGGCTCCACGTCGTCGACCTCGACGCCGCCCTCGGCGGCGACCGGCAGTGGCACCACGTCGACCGCGTCCTCCGCGCCGGCCTGCCGGTGCAGTTCGGCGGCGGCGTGCGCAGCATGCTCGACGTGCAGAAGCTGCTGGACAACGGCGTCGACCAGGTCGTCGTCGGCACCCAGGGCGTCCAGAACCCCGACTGGGTGCGCGAACTGGCCCGCCTCTGGCCCGGCCGCATCGTCCTGGCCGTCGACGCCCGCGGCCGCGACGTGCAGGTCCAGGGCTGGACCGAGTCGGCCGGCGTGGACGCCGTGGAACTGGCCGCATCCCTCGACGACGCCGGCCTCGGCGGCTTCCTCTACACCAACGTCGCCGTGGAGGGTCGCCTGGAGGGCATCGGCCGCGACGTGGTGC
>JANQNI010000113.1 GCA_028289805.1 Thermoplasmatota archaeon
CTCGCCGCCAGCCTCACCGCCACCCTGTTCTGGTTGCCGGCGAAGGTCCTCACCCGCGGAGTCCGTGCCGACCTGCAGGAGCGGGAGGCGTTCCTGCTCGTCGGCATCGCGTGGATCGTCGTGACGCTGTTTTCCAGCCTCCCCTTCGCCTTCAGCGGCACCCTCACCACGCCCCAGGACGCCGTCTTCGAGGCGATGAGCGGCATCACCGCCACCGGCGCCACCCTCATCGACCACCCCGAGGACGCCATCCCGAGCATCCTGCTGTACCGTGCGCTGCTGCAGTTCGTCGGCGGCCTCGGCATCATCGTCCTCAGCGTCGCGTTGCTGGCCCGCCTCACCCACGCCGGGGCGCGGCTTCTCAACGAGGCGGGCGGCGGCGTCGCCCGCGTGCGCCCCAAGGTCGGCCAGACGGCGCGGGCCCTGTGGAAGGTCTACGCCTCCTTCGCCCTCGCCCTGTTCGTCCTGCTCGTCCCCGTCTTCGCGTTCTCCGTCGGCCTCCCCTGGAAGCAGGCCGTGTTCCAGGCGCTCGCGCACGCCCTGACCACCGTCAGCACCGCCGGATTCACCACCCACTCGACGAACATCGCCTTCTTCGACAGCGGCCTCCTGGAGGGGGTGCTGGTGGCGTTCATGCTGCTCTCGGGCATGAACTACAACCTCCACCACCGCCTCTGGAGCGGCGACTGGCGCCGCATGGTGCAGGACACGGAGTGGCGCGTCTACCTCGGCGTGGTGGCGGTGGTCGCCGCCCTGTTCACGGGCAGCCTCGTGCGCGCCGGCGCGTCCGTGGCCGAGGCGGTGCGCCACGGCCTGTTCACGACCGTCAGCTTCGTCACCAGCACCGGCTACGTCACCACCGACGCCGACGATTGGAGCCAGAGCACCAAGCTCATCCTGGTGACCCTGATGTTCGTCGGCGCCAGCGCCGGCAGCACCGCCGGGGGCGTCAAGCTCCTGCGCGTGCTGGTGCTCGCCAAGGTGGTGCAGCGGGAACTGCGGCGCCTCCTGCACCCCCGCGCCGTCATCCCCGTGCGCCACAACGGCCGCGTCGTGCCCGAGCCCGCCGTCTTCACCGTCGTGGCGTTCTTCTTCGCCTTCCTGACCGCCTGGATGGTCGGCGCGCTGCTGCTGGTGCTGCTGGACCCCGCCCTGGGCCTCTTCGACGGCGCCGTGGCGGCCGCCGCGGCCATCGGCAACACCGGACCCGCCCTGGGCGTGGTGGGGCCGACGGAGACGTACTCCGCCCTGGCCCCCGGCAGCCGCGTCGTCATGACCGCCCTGATGTACGTGGGACGGCTGGAGGTGTTCGCCGCCCTGCTGGTCTTCCACCCCGCGAGCTGGAAGAACTGAAGAGCCCCGCCCCCGTGGAGCCGTGCGTGGCCGACTCCGAGGTCGTCGCCTTCGTCGCCCAGGGGGTCCAGCGGGCGCTGCGCGCCGGCGAGGTCACCGACAAGGACGGCGTGCAGAAGCTCAAGAAGCGGCTGCTGCGGGAGCGCAGGACCCCCGAGACGCCCACGGACGCCGACCTGCTGCCGCACCTGGACGCCGACGTGGCGGCCCGGTGGGGGCACCTGCTGCGCAAGAAGCCCATGCGCAGCCAGTCGGGCGTGGCCGTCGTGGCCGTCATGAGCAGCCCCGCCGCCTGCCCCCACGGCAAGTGCATCTACTGCCCCGGCGGCCCCGACGCCGACGCGCCGCAGAGCTACACCGGCTTCGAGCCCAGCACCATGCGCGCCAAGCGCTACGCCTACGACCCGTACCGCATCGTGCGCACGCGGCTCGCCGGCCTGGAGCGCAACGGCCACGCCATCGACAAGGTCGAACTGATCGTCCAGGGAGGGACCTTCCCGGCGCGCGACGACGCCTACCAGGACTGGTTCATCGCGGGCCTCTACGCGGGCTGCAACGACGGCCCCGGCGACGGGGACGCGGCGTGGGAGGACCCGGCCTCGTGGGAAGCCTGGAGCGAGGACGAGCGCACGCAGCGACTCGGGGCGTTGCAGCAAGCCAACGAGACCACGCGCTGCCGCGTCGTGGGCCTCACCGTCGAGACCAAGCCCGACTGGTGCAAGCAGGAGCACGTCGACCGGATGCTCCGCCACGGGGCGACGCGGATCGAGTTGGGCATCCAATGCCTCGACGAGGAGACCACCGCACGCACGAACCGGGGCCACACCGTCGCCGACGGCGTCGAGGCGATGCGCATCGCGCGCGACGCCGGCTTCAAGCTCTGCGTCCACCTCATGCCGGGGTTGCCGCGCGTGGCGACCGAGGACGGCGGCTGGGCCACGGACCCCGAGGCGGACGCCGACGACCTGCGCCGGCTCTTCGAGGAGGCCGACTGGCGACCGGACATGCTCAAGGTCTACCCCACGCTGATTGTTCAGGAAGGAGAGACGACCCTGAAGCGGTGGTGGGCCGACGGACGGTTCACGCCCATGCAGACGGAGGACGCCGTGGAAGTGCTCGCCGAGAGCCTGCGCCACGTCCCCGAATGGTGCCGCATCCAGCGCATCGACCGGGACATTCCGACGACGCACGTCCTGGCCGGGGTGATGAACTCGAATTTGCGGGAGCTTGCCGAGGCAGAGAGTGCTCGGCGAGGGTTCCCCGTGCGGGATATTCGGGCGCGGGAGGTCGGGATGCGATTGCGCGACGGAGTGCAGGTGGACCCGGAGCGCCTTGTGGTGGTTCTGCGTGAGTACGAGGCCGGCTGCGGACGGGAGGTGTTCCTGTCCCTGGAAGACCCCGAGGCGGACGCCCTGGTCGGGTTCCTGCGGATGCGGCGCGTTGGGGACGAGGCGCACCGTGAGGAATTCTCGGTTGCGGGTGGGGCTGCCGTGATTCGGGAGTTGAAGGTGTACGGTTCTGCGCTCGGGCTGGGGGAGCAATCCGAGGAGGCATGGCAACACCGAGGGTTCGGGGCGCGTCTTGTTGGCGAGGCGGAGGCTGTGGCGTTTCGGGAATGGGGCGTCGGGCGGTTGCTGGTGATCGCGGGGGTTGGAGTGAAGGCGTACTACCGAAGGTTGGGGTATGGGGATGTGGGAGCGTTCGTCGCGAAGGATGCCGCAGGGACGGACTGACCCTCACCGACCGAACACCCCGATAGGCACGGTAGAAATCGTCAAACCGCATCCGCCGCGCTGTCCACAGATCAGTTCGGAACGAGGCCGCGCCCACACAACACCCCGGAAGGGTGGTTGAACGCACCTCAACGCCAGGATTCTCGATGGAGGCGAAGCCGTATAAGGCGACGCTGCCAAGGCGCCCGATAAACACCAAAGAGCATTATAAAAATAATAATAGAAACTTTGAATGAGTTTCTAGATTTCTGTTTTAGCTGCAAATTCGGCATAGACGGCAGCATTGCTTGCCTTAGTCGACTCTACCAAGCCGACTAGTTGTGTAACCGCCTCGTCAATCGACGCCTGATCTTTCAGGCCCCCTTCGATTGCGCTAGCCAAGGGTGCACAGAGTGGCAGCGTGCAATTCAAAATCGGCGCCCATATTCCCTCAGATATTGCCGGAGTCATATTGGCGTGACCAATTGAAAACAGATTGGGCAACTTTTCCCCCATGATAGTTTCAAGGCAGCGAGCCGAAGCGAAAACCCAGCAGTAGACGGCACCTCTCCGTTGAAGAAAATCTAGCTGAGACCTTTCCGAACTCGTTAGACTATCATCTACATCCTTTTGTTCTAGATGGCGCTTTCGCGATCGAATTGCTTCATACAATCCAAAAACAAGAACGATGTGCGCTGCCGTCGTTTCATCACGAAATACGCCTGTGTATAGCTTGTCATCCTGCCAGATGTCGGATTTGTTGTTGTAAGCGACGATGGGACGCCCATGAAATGCTGTAAGGGCCTGACCAACCGTGTATGCGTGCAGAGTATCTCCTGGGCGCTTGATTACATCATCAAATCCACCTCGACGACCCCCTTTATATGTTGCCCCGAGAATACCTGAGAATTCATCGCGCAGGCGCGATTGGACCGCATCGTTGCTCCTGAAGTCGGCCGCCTCGATCTGATTTTGACTGTTGTTGAATCGAATGATTCCCTGGACTGTGGCTGGATCCCCACAATGAACTATTCGTGCAGGAACCATTACTTCAGGGCCCGGGCGCACATCTAGATTTCCAAGCGCACCGGTAGTTTGTGCCCCATTTACGATTGACAATCCAGTTGTCTGAATCTTTGACCGCCCATCCCCTTCACCCGAAGGCTCAATTTTAAAGCCATGTGTAATTGCAGTGACTCCATTGTTGTATACCCAGAATCGATTTGGTTCGTTCATTGCTGTATGCTTAATCCCATTGTTGATGTTTGAATGATGCCCCCGACTCCCCAGATAATCACGAACATTGGCAGACAAGAGTCTAGTTTCGTGCTTCTTGTAGAGATCATATAGAACTTGCGCAGGAATTGCAGTCATTAGACCTTTCCACGTATCACCCTCAACTAAGACCGGATCAGGTGCTTTGAAAACTACTGATTCCGAGACAATAATTGGTGTTGCCATGAATTTGTGCAAATCCGCCAACTTCCCGGAGCCCAATTCCTCGACATAGACACTCACTTCTTGATCAGGGTGCCTCATATCCAGCGCCGCACGAGCCGCCTTGGACACCGCCTCAAGTTCATCTTGAACATTTTTGCTTTCGGGCAAGTTGTGCACATACCACAGATGTAGCTCATTGACCTCGCCAGAATCAATAGCGTCCCGTAATTCAGTAGCTGCACTAGCAATTTGTGTAGGCAGATTGTCGAGGCTCTCCGAGATCGCCCAGGTGACCGCCGTGTTCAAATCCGCAGCCTTGTTGGATGGGGCTGCACCCTTCGCAGCATCGCTTGCCTCATACCCTTGACCAATGATGGCCCTTCCATTTCCCCGGTCCACGAAAATAAGATCACATTTCTTGTCATCGCGGCCATCGGTGAGCGCGCTCCCGGCCACTTCGTGGATGTCCTCAATCTCGTAGCGTACCTGCAGTGCGAAAAGGAGGCGCTTGTTAGTTCCATATTCATCCAAGTCATCTCGCGCCTGTAGGGTCGCTTGAACGGCTTTGGAGTAGTCAACCTCCGCCGGCGCGTTCATGCTCCCGATCTGAAGAGTAGTCTGCATGGAAGCCACTATCCCCCCTAACGGCTGACCCTCTTTTGAAGACATTGCATGAAAGGTACAGACTTGCTCAGGCTCTGGCAACTGTTCCGTTCCCAGCGGCTCACCGTCAACGGAGGTCCCCCCATGTCCCCCAACGTGCGCGACGCCGGCCCAGGCCAGCCACTAACGCCCAACCCGACTCGCCGCCTTCGGCGTCGAGCGGGTTACCTCTAGGCCGTCATACCCAGGCCAACCAACTATTTACAGGTCCCCACCCGCGGTATACTCTCCCCACACGCCGCGCAGCACACCGCAGATTTCCCCCACGGTGGCGTACACCCGAACCGCGTCCAGGATGAACGGAAGCACGTTGTCGGTCCCGCGGGCCGCTGCCTCCAGCGCCTCCAGCTTCTCGGCGACAGCCCCAGAATCCCGCTCCGCCTTCAGGTCAGCAAGCTTGGCCAACTGGGCCTTCTCGGCGGAGTCGTCCAGCTTCAGCACCTCAACCTCGTCCTCTTGCTCCAGGGCGAAGTCGTTGACGCCGACAACGGTGCGCTCGTCGCCCTCGACCTCCTTCTGGAAGCGGAAGGCGGCGTCGTGGATTTGCTGCTGCACCCAGCCCTTCTCGATGGCGCGCAGGACGCCGCCCATGTCGTCGATCTTCTGGATCGTCTCGGACGCCTCCTGTTCCAGCGCGTCGGTGAGCGACTCGACGGCGTAGGAGCCGGCCACGGGGTCGATGGTGTTCGTGACCCCGCTCTCTTCGGCGATGATCTGCTGCGTCCGGAGCGCGATGCGGGCCGACTTCTCCGTCGGGAGTCCGAGGGCTTCGTCCATGGCGTTGGTGTGCAGGCTTTGCGTCCCACCCAGCACGGCGGCGAGGGCCTGCAACGCCACGCGCACGACGTTGTTCTCGGGCTGCTGCGCCGTCAGGGTGGAGCCGGCGACCTGGGTGTGGAACCGCAGCATGGTGGACTTGGGGTTCTTGGCGCCGAAGCGCTCGGTCATGATGGTGTACCACATGCGCCGGGCGGCGCGGAACTTGGCGATCTCCTCCAGGAAGTCGTTGTGGCCGTTGAAGAAGAAGGCCAGCCGGGGCGCGAACGTGTCGACGTCCAGCCCGGCGTCGACGGCGGCC
>JANQNI010000146.1 GCA_028289805.1 Thermoplasmatota archaeon
CCGACGATGCTGACTTGCATGGCGGGTTGAGCGACGTGCAGCGGATACCTTCTCTCTTGTGACCCCCTTGAGGGCTATTGAGAGTCGCGAGACAGGGTCCAACCGCCTCAGCTCGTGAGGACGTGCATGAAAGCCGTCATCCCGGCCGCCGGCCTCGGGACGCGTTTCCTCCCCGCCACCAAGAACAGCCCCAAGGAGATGCTCCCCATCGTCGACACGCCCACCATCCAGTACGTGGTCGAGGAGGCGGTGGCGTCCGGGTGCGACGAGGTCCTCATCATCACCGGCCGCGGCAAGCGCGCCATCGAGGACCACTTCGACCGCAGCCCGCAACTGGAGCTGACGCTGTACGAGCGCGGCGACGACGAGCGCGCCCGCCTCGTGCGCCACGTCGCCGACATGGCCGAGATCACATACAAGCGCCAGAAGGAGGCCCTCGGCCTCGGCCACGCCATCCTGCAGGCGCAGCGGTTCGTCCAGGACGAGCCCTTCGCGGTGCTGCTGGGCGACGACATCGTCCACGGTCCCCACCCCGCCACGCGGCAGCTCGTCGAGGCCCACGGGCGCGTCGACGGCTCCGTCGTCGCCGTCGAGCACGTCCCCGACACCCACGTCCACCGCTACGGCATCGTCGACGTGGACGCCCCGGTCGGCGACGGCCTGTCGACCCTGCACGACCTCGTCGAGAAGCCCACGCTGGCCGAGGCGCCGTCGAACCTGGGCATCATCGGCCGCTACTTCCTCGCCCCCGAGGTCTTCGACCACCTGGAGACCACCGGACCCGACGCCCGCGGCGAGATCCAGCTCACCGACGCCCTGCGCCGCCTCAACCGATCCAGCGGCGTCTGGGCCCAGCAGGTCGCGGGCCGCCGCTACGACACCGGCGACAAGCTGGGTTGGCTCCAGACGAACATCGAGCTGGCCCTGCAACGCCCCGACCTGCGCGACGACCTGGCGCGCTACCTGCGCGACGAACTGCCGGCGCTGCTGGAGACGCCGGTGACCGTTCCGGCCAACTGAGGCGGGTCCCGCCCCTTTCCCGTTCCTCGTTCGTTCTCTCGTCCCCCTCCCGCCTTCGCCGTGCGCCCCGCCGAGGCGACGCTGGCCCATGGGATGACACTCTGTGTTTCTGTGGCCGCAGCTGGCCTACGGGGTGACGCTCCGTGTGCCTGCGGCCGCGGCCGATGCGCCGCCGCTTGTCGCAGGTCCACCGCAGCCTGCGGGCCGGGTGGACGACCGCCATGACCCAAGCACGGCCGGCGGCCAAGGGTGGGGAAGGGGGAAGGAGGGCGGTGGGTGGGGGAGGGACGGCGGGGCGCGTGCGCCCGCCAAGCTCAGGCCGTGGTGCCCTTGCGCTGGCCGCTCTTGGTGGTCTTGACGTAGACGCTGGGCTTGCGCAGGACGTACTCCTCCAGGAACGCGCTCCAGAAGACGACGGTCTGGCCGACGAGGTAGAACCAGAGCGTCAGGAACGCCGGGAGTTCGCGCAGGTCGTGCCGGACGCCGTCACGGCGGTCCTGGATCCACACGGCGCTGGCCAGGGCGATGGGCGCGAGCATGAAGCTGGTCCAGACGTAGGACTGCCAGTCGGCGAAGAACGTGCTCGTGTCGCCGAGGCCGAAGCGGTGGATGAGGTCCAGGGGCAGCAGCAGGACGAAGCCGACGGGGATGACCACGTAGGCGAGGGTGTGGGCCATGTCGACGCGCTGGAACAGGGAGAGGTTCTTCATGCCGAAGACGCGGCCCAGGTAGCGGTTGGTGACCTGCATCCACCCGCGCGCCCAGCGCTTGCGCTGCGCCCACCAGCCGTTGAGGTCCGGCGGGTTCTCCTCCCAGGTGCGCACGCCGGGGTCGATGCGCAGCCGGTGGCCGGCTTCCAGGATGCGGATGGAGTAGTCGATGTCCTCGACCATGATCTCCGGGTCCATGAGGCCCAGTTCGTCGAAGACGGTGGCGCGGAAGACCGCCTGGCCGCCGCCGAAGAACGTGAAGCCCTTGGTGACCTGGCGCGTGTAGATGTCGCCCTTCTCGATGGCGTCGCGCTCGACGCGGATCTGGTTGGCGAGGTAGGACTCGTCGCCGTTCATGCCGATGCAGCGACCCTTGACGCACATCAGCTCCGCGTCGGCCAGGAACCAGCGCACGGCGCGCTTGACGGCGCCCGGCTCCAGGGCGTGGTCGGCGTCGAGGCTGACGATGAAGTCGCCGGTGCAGTGGGGGATGCCGTGGTTGGTGGCGGCCGCCTTGCCGCCGCCCTGCTCGTCGCGCAGGACCGGCTTGAAGCGGGGGTCGCGCTCGGCGTAGCCCAGGATGATGTCCTCGGTGCGGTCCGTGCACTTCTTCTCGTAGACGTAGACGAACTCGATGTTCTCGGAGGGGTAATCGACCTCCAGCATGGACGCCATGGCGCGCGGCAGCACCGCCTCCTCGTTGTAGGCGGGCACCAGCACCGACACGCGCGGCCAGGGGACGTCGGCGGGCTTCTCGGGCGGGTCCTGCACCGGCTTGAAGCTGGCCACGACGGCGATGAACGCCCGCACCGAGAACAACGCCAGCAGCACGAAGCACGCGGTCGCGAGGACGCGGAAGTAGAGGGGGAATGCGAAGCCGGGCGCGAGGACCACGGCGACTAGGCCAAGCGCGATCAGGAGCTTCCAAACGGCCTCGCGTCGCTTCCCGCGACCGCCGGACGCCAGCACATCCATGGCGCGCGGTGGGGTCCCGATTATGTGGTCGAAGCCCCCCGAGACTCTATCGGCCTCGGGGGACTCCGTAGTCGACGCGCGGCTATTGGGGCCTATTGCGCGGCGACGGGCAGGCTCTTGGCCATCTCGGTGGCGGTCTGGGCCGCCTCCTGGAGGGTGTCGGCGACGGTGAAGCCGTAGTCCTTCAGGATGTGCTTGGCCTCCTCCTCCTTCGTGCCCTTGATGCGGGTGATGATGGGGAAGTCGACGCCCTCGTTCTCGATGACGTGCACGAGGCCCTCGGCGACCACGTCGCAGCGGGTGATGCCGCCGAAGAGGTTCAGCAGCATCACGCCGGGCTTGCTCTTCTTCATCAGGCGGACGGCCTGGGCGACCTTCTCGGGGTCGGTGGCGCCGCTGAGGTCCAGGAACGTGCGGGGCTTGCCGCCGAAGTGGGTCAGGGCGTCCAGGGTGGCCATGGTCAGGCCGGCGCCGTTGGCGATGACGCCGATGTTGCCGTCCAACTCGATGAGGGCGACGCCCTGGTCGCGGGCCTCCTGCTCCAGGTCCGTCAGGCTCTGGTCGCGCTGCTGGAACTCGGGGTGCCGGAACAGGGCGGAGTCGTTGATGGTGACCTTGCTGTCGGCGGCGACGACGGTGCCGTCGGTGGTCTTGGCCATCGGGTTGACCTCCACCAACTCGGCGTCCATCTCGGTGAACATGCGGTACAGGTTGGCCATCAGGGGCTTGATGGCGGCCTTCGTCGCGTCGTCGAAGGTGGTCTTCGAGAACGCCGCCTCGGCGTGCTCGTCCGTGAAGCCGGTCAGGGGGTCGATGGGGATCTTGGCGAGGCGCTCCTCGGGGACGCTCTCGATGTCCATGCCGCCGTCCTGGCTGAAGATCATCAGGTAGCCGCGGGCGTTGCGGTCGATGAGGAAGCTGCAGTAGTACTCCTCGGCGAAGTCGAGCATCTGCGCGACCATCACCTGGTGGGCCACGTGGCCCTTGATGTCCATGCCCAGGATGGCCTCCACATGCTCCTTCAGCTCGGCCTCGCCGTGGGCGAACTTGACGCCGCCGGCCTTGCCGCGGCCGCCCACCAGGACCTGCGCCTTGACGACGACGGGGTAGGACACGTCTGCGAGGTGCTTCTCCAGTTCATCCATCGACTCGACCACGAAACCCTTGGCGCACGGGATGTCGAAGCGCTCGTAGAGGTCGCGGCCCTGGTACTCGTACAGGTCCATGGTGCTCGGCCGCCGCCACAGGGGCGTCTCATTTGAGACTTCGGGAGGGCACGGGCGCCGCCGGGACGAGCCGGCGACTTTTTTCACCCCAGGAGATTCTGGAGGCGCATGGTCATGGACATGATCCCGGCTGTGCAACGGACCCCCTGGGGCATCGTCTCCCTCATCCTGGGCATCGTCGGCCTCGGTGGCGTCGCCACCATCATCGCCGGCGTGCTGGACAAGGGCAACCTGGTGCGGGACGTCGTCATCGGGGTGCTGCAACTCGTCATCCCCTTCGTGGGCTGGATCTGGGGCCTCGTCTGGGGCATCCTCATCTTCGTCAAGAGCGACTGACCTGGTTGCTTCCTCGAAGTCCCTCCTCCGTTTCCCACCCTTTTTATCGACCCCGCCGACTCGACGGGCGTGGTGAACCTCCCCAGCCTCAAGCGCAAGCCCTGGGGCGTCATCGTCCTCGTGATGAACGTCTTCCTCCCCGGAACGGGCACCCTCATCGCCGCCGGCAACATGGAGGAGACGCGCCTCTTCGTCCACGGGCTGCTGCAAATCCTCACCTCCATCCTGCTGGTGGGCGTGCTGTGGTCGTGGATCTGGGGCGTCCTGCTGTTCGTGAAGTCCCGGTGAGTCCCGTGCCCGACGCCCCCGCGCCCCCCAGCCGCCCCGTGGTCCCCCGCGTGCCCCGCCAACCCTGGGGCGTCCTCGTGCTCGCCGCCTCGTTCCTGACCTTCCCCGGCATGGCCGCCATGACCGCCGCCGGCGTCGCCCGCGACGTCAACGCGTGGACGATGGGCCTCCTGCAGTTCGTCCTGTTCGTCGCCGGCATCTTCCTGGTCGGCCCCGTCCGCCCCCTCGGCGTCACGCTGTTCCTGGCCGCCGTGGTGTGGGCGTGGGCGTGGGGCGTGCTGGTGTTCCTCCGGTCCACGACCGCCGCGGACGCCACGGCCGCCCCGGGCGGGGACCATGCGTGAACCGCCCCGGCCCTGGCTCCTGAGCCCCGGCTGGAAGCGGGCCGTCGTCGCCCTGCAGGTGTTCCCCCTCCCCGGCCTCGGCGCCGTCCTGGCGGGCACCCGGAACCCCCACAGCGGCCTCCTGGGGCGCGGCGTGGCGCAGATGGCGCTCGTGGTCTTCGGCGCCTACCCCCTGCTGGTGCCCGGCGCCATCGGGCTGGCCTGGGCGGTCTACGACGCCGTGCGCATCGGCCGCTTCGCCCGGCCGCCGGGGCCACTGAGTCGGCCCACGCCGGACGCGCCGGCGGAGACGGTGGCGCCGACGCAGGAGCAGAAGCGGGCCGAGACTGCGGCGCGCAGGGCGAAGCGGCGCGGGGCGCGGGAGGCGCGCCGCGCCGAGCGGCGCCGTCGGGACGAGGACGACGACACCCGGTACGTCCCCTGAACCCCTGGCCTACGGTCACTCGGAGCGCAGCGTCTCCACCGGCTGCAACCGCGTGGCGCGCAGCGCCGGCATCAGCC
>JANQNI010000247.1 GCA_028289805.1 Thermoplasmatota archaeon
GGTGCGGACGCCTCCAGCCTGCCCGCCACCGTCGCCCTCGACGTCGCCTCCACCACGCAGCAGATGACCCAGGTCATCACCCTCACCGTCGAGGCCCCCGACGGCGCCGAGACCACCCTCTCCGCCGGCCAGGTGCAACTCGGCCCCGGCGAGAACCAGAGCGTCGAACTGACCCTCGACGCCCTGCCCGCCGCCGGCACCCTGCGCGTCGTCGCCCAGAGCGACCTCGGCGGCCGCGCCGTGCAGGAAATGGTCCTCGGCGACGGCCTCCCCGCCGACCTCGACGCCGTCGAGGGCGAACTCGTCGAGTCCGGCGACCTGGAGCCCGGCCAGGACTACCGCGTCCACATGACCGCGCCCGGCGTCTTCGACTACCACGACCACCTCGACCCCACCGTCACCGGCACGATCACCGTCCTGGAGGCCGACGAGAACCACACGGCCGTCGAGCACACCGTCCGCTTCGACGGCGCCTTCAGCCCCGCCGAACTGGAGGTCCACGTGGGCGACGTGGTCGTCTGGACCAACGACGCCGACGCCCCCATGGCCCTCATGGGCAGCCTCGCCGGCGCCCTCGGCGGCGAGCACATGCACGGCGACCACGACCACCACGACCACGACCATGACCACGGTCCCGAGCCCCTGGCCGACCAGGAGAGTCCCGGCGCCCCCGCCGCCCTGGTCCTGGCCGGCGTCGCCGCCCTCGCCGTCGCCCTGCGCCGCCGGTAGGCCCGCCCAAAACCCCAAGCCGGAGATTCCATGGCCACGCCCGTGAACCTCCCCGTCCTCCACGGCGGCGCCGACGACGGCCACGGCGTCCTGCTCGGCCTCAGCTGGTTCGAGCTGGGCGCCCTCGCCTTCGTGCTCGTCATCCTGGGCGCGGCGGCGTGGGCCTGGCTGGCCGGCCGCCGGTCCCAGCGCGGAGGCGAGGCGGGCGCCCCCGAGGAACCCCGCCGACCTGGGCCGCCGCCTTTCTAACCGCCCCCCGCCTGCGCCGCCCCCATGGCGCGGTCCAAGGAGGACTGGAAGGAAGAGACCTACGAGCCCTTCAGGGCGAAGCGCCCCGAACGGAGGGACTCCTTCACCGCCTTCAGCGGGCGCGAACTGGAGGCCCTCTACAGCGGCGACGACCTGGACGCCGCCGGCTGGGACTTCGGTGACCGCCTCGGCTTCCCCGGCCAGCCCCCGTACACGCGCGGCGTCCAGCCCACCATGTACCGGGGCCGCTTCTGGACCATGCGCCAGTACGCCGGCTTCAGCACCCCCGAGGAGTCCAACCAGCGCTACAAGATGCTCCTGGAGCAGGGCAGCACCGGCCTCAGCGTCGCCTTCGACCTGCCCACCCAGATCGGCATGGACTCCGACGACCCCATGAGCGAGGGCGAGGTCGGCAAGGTGGGCGTCGCCATCGACAGCCTGCGCGACATGGAGATCCTCTTCGACGGCATCCCCCTCGACAAGGTCACCACCTCCATGACCATCAACGCTCCCGCCTCCGTGCTGCTGTGCATGTACCTGGCCGTGGCGGAGAAGCAGGGCGTCGGCTTCGACCAGGTCGGCGGAACCATCCAGAACGACATCCTCAAGGAGTACGTCGCCCGCGGCACCTACATCTTCCCCCCCGAGCCCTCCATGCGGCTCATCACGGACACCTTCGCCTTCTGCGCCGAGCACGTGCCACGCTGGAACACCATCAGCATCAGCGGCTACCACATCCGCGAGGCGGGCAGCACCGCGGTGCAGGAAGTGGCTTTCACCCTGGCCAATGGCCTGGCCTATGTACAGGCAGCGGTGGATGCGGGCCTGGAGGTGGACAAGTTCGCCCCCCGGCTCTCCTTCTTCTTTAATGCCCACTCCGATTTCCTGGAGGAGGTGGCCAAGTACCGGGCCGCGCGCCGGGTATGGGCGCGC
>JANQNI010000186.1 GCA_028289805.1 Thermoplasmatota archaeon
CGCCGCCGGCCAGGAAGTGGGCGAACTCCCCGAGCCGGCGGCTGCGGTCCAGGTAGACGCCGAAGCCCCAGACGGCCAGGCCGAGGACGACGCCGAGCAGGACCTGCGCCGCCGGACCGATCCAGCCGTTGTTGATGGCCAGGCGCAGGAAGAGCGCGGCGGCGACCACGAAGAGCAGGATGCCCGCCACGGCGAGCCAGCGCGTGCCGATGCGGGCCTCCAGGTCCGCGCCCTCGACCGCGGGCGGTGCCGTGGAATCCCGCGTGGACGCAGGCGGGCGGGCGTCCTGCGGGTGCTGCGCGTCCGGTGCCCCCTGCGCCGGCCAGGGCGTGGTCGCCTCGGGGACGCGCTGCCACGCCGTGGCCTGCAACCGCCCCACCTCGGCGCGCAGTCGACCCACCTCCTGCTCCAGCCGCTCGATGCGCCTCCGGGCTTCCGCGTCCACGGTGGACCATCCGCATCCGGTTGTAAAGGACGCCGCAGCGTCGACGGCTCCCGACGACGACCGGGCCGCTCCATCGTCGGCGGCTGCCTAAACCGGTCACGCCGCTGTCGTCCCATGGCCGCCCCCGTCGTCCACTTCGAGATCCAGGCCGCCGACCCCGACCGTGCCCTGGCGTTCTACGCGGCGGTCTTCGGGTGGACCCACAACGCGGCTCCCGACATGGAGCAGGCGTACTGGCTGGTGTTCCCCTCCGGCGAGGAGCCCGCAGAGGCTGCGGGGCGGGCCCCCGAAACCGGCATCGGCGGCGGCATGCTCGTGCGCCCCGGCCCCGGCCCGGAGGAGGGCGCCGCCGTCAACGCCTTCGTGTGCGTCCTGCAGGTGGAGGACCTGGATGCCGCGCACGCCGCCGTCACCGAGCACGGGGGCACCATCGCCGTGCCGCCGTTTCCCGTCGCGGGCGTCGGGCGGGTGTTCTACTGCAAGGACACGGAGGGGAACCTCCTCGGCGTCATGGAGCCCGAGACGCCCCCCACCTGACCCACGCGCTTCGCACTCATCCCGAGGAAACGCCAAACCCCCGACGCGGATGGCCCTGGGTGAACGCCTCCACCCGACGCCTCGCGGTCTTCGCCGCCGTCGCCCTGATGCTCGCCGTCGCCCTGCCCACCGCCCAGGCGCAACCACCTCCTCCGGAGCCTTCCCCGTCGGCCACCATGCCGATTCACTGTCCCCCGGACTTGCTCCCCATCCTCGACTGGGTTGGCGGCTGCACCGTCCGCCTGCAGCAACTGATGCCCTGGATTTCCTGGGCCGACGCCGTTGTGCAGTGGGTGCGCTGCGGCGTCGTCGGCGGCGCAGCTTGCTAGGGTGCGTCTCGTTCGTCACGAGCAAGGCTCCGGCCGGCCGCGTCGACGGGAAGGTCCAGGGAACTCGGAGGACTGCGATCCCCGGTCCCCACGGGGACGCAGGCTCCATGGAGGACGCCCCCGGCGTTGCCGCACGAGCTGCAAGGGCCCGCGGGAGGAGTCGGAACCGTCGGTCAGAGGCGCAGCGCCAGGTACTCCACCTCCCGGCACGGCGCTTCGTAGTCCGGCGCGAACGGCGCGAAGCCCAGGCCCCGGTACAGCGCCCGCGCCGCCGCCATCGGCTTGCTGGTGTCCAGCACCATCGTCTCGAAGCCGGCCGCGCGGGCGGCGTCCAGCACCGCCTCGGCCAGGGCCCGACCGACGCCCCGGCCTCGCCCCGCGGGGGGCACGAACATCCGCTTCATGCGGCAGCGGCCCTCGCCCCACGGCTCGAAGGCGACGCAGCCCAGCACCGCGCCGCCGTCCGCCTCGGCCACGAGGACGCCGCCGCCTTCGTAGTACGCGCGCGCCCTGCGGCCCTCGGCGGCCACGTCCTGGTCGCCCAGTTCGTAGCGGAACTCCTCCTGGTACTGGGCGAAGAGGGCGGCGAGGGCGTCGTCGTCGCGGGGCTCGGCGGGGCGGACGTGCACGCCCGGCCATGGAGGGGGCGCGAATGAGGGCAACGGTGGCGCGTGCGCCACAACGTTCAACTGTGGTGGACATCGTGGACGGCTGATGCGTTGGGTGTTCGTCCCGCTGTTGGTCTGCCTGCTTTCCGGTTGCCTGGATGCTGCCGAGGAATC
Source organism: Thermoplasmatota archaeon (assembly GCA_028289805.1). Taxonomy (GTDB): domain Archaea; phylum Thermoplasmatota; class E2; order JACPAO01; family JAHFTW01; genus JANQNI01. The sequence continues at coordinate 2,094 of JANQNI010000186.1, forward strand.
CGAGACCGCCCCCCTGGATGCGATGGAAGAACCAGAAGGGGAGGGCAACGAAACCGTCCAACCGACGCCCGCCAGCGCGCCGGCCAACAACACGGCGCCGGAGGTGGACCTCTCGGTCGCCGTGGACGGCCTCAACGCCACGTTCCGCGTCAACGTCACGGACGCAGACGGCGACGCGGTCTCCTGGTCCCTGGACGCGGACGGCGACGGCGCGCCCGACGCCCAGGGCGCGGGCAGCGGGAATGCAACGTTCGCCTACGCTGCGGCGGGCAACCACACGGCCACGGTGGAGGCGACGGACGGCAACGCCACCGCCACGGCCCAGGTCGAGGTCCGCGTCGCCGAGGCCCCGGTTGCTCCCTCCGAGCCCGCCCACCCGGGCCAGGCGGAGGAACGGTCGTGGCTCACGGGCGTCCTGATGGTCGGCTGCTTCGGGGACAACTTCGGCGCCGGCTACCCGAGCGGGGGAGACGGCGTCACCCACGCCACGTTCCCCGTCGAGGCGGCCACGTGGGGCTACGACTACGTGGTCGAGATCACGGCCGCCGTCGCCGACAGCCCCGGCATCTCCTTCCTCGACGAGGCGGGGGGCGTGGTGGCCGGCGGGTTCCTCGGAGACGCCGGCAGCGGGGCGGTCCCGGAGGGTGCGGTGACCGGCGTCTTCTGGACCTGCGCAGGAGCGGACCTGACGGGCTCGTACACGTCCACGCCCCCGTAGGCCGACGCGAGGGCGAAGCCCTCAACCGTCCCCGGTCGCTGCCGTCGCCGTGGCCTTCGACGCCCAGGACAACGTCTTTCTGCTGCCCGGCCCCGTCAAGATGCACCCGCGCGTGCGGCAGGCGATGGCGGCGCCGGCCATGGCGCACCGCAGCCCGGAGTTCGGAGCCGTCAACGCGCGCCTGTTCTCGGGCCTGAAGCGAATCATGGACGCGCCGCGCGTGGCGGTGCTGGCGGGCAGCGGCACGGCGGGCATGGACGCGGCGGTGTCGAACCTGGTCCACTGGAACGACCCCGCGGTGGGCCTGGAGAACGGCAAGTTCGGGCAGCGCATGGGCCAACTGGTGCAGCGCTACGCGGGCGACGCGGGCGTGGTGCTCCAGGCCCCCTGGGGAAGCGGCTTCGACCTGGAGGCCGTCGAGCAGCGCTTGGAGGAGGGCGCCACCGCCGTCGCCTTCACGCTCAACGAGACGAGCACGGCGGTCATGAACCAGGGCGCGGAGGTGGCGCGGTTGTGCCGCAAGCACGACGCCGTGAGCATCGCGGACACCATCACCGCCACCGGCAGCGTCCCCGTGCCCATGTCCGAGTGGGGCCTGGACGTGAGCGTCGTCGGGAGCCAGAAGTGCCTCGGGGGCCCGAGCGGCCTGTGCTTCGTGGGCCTCTCTGACCGCGCCTACGAACGCCTCGACAGCCCCAGCCTGTACCTGGACCTGAAACGGTACGCGGACCGGCACGACAAGGACGACCAGACGCCGTTCACCGCCGCCGTGCCCCTGCACCTGGCGTGCGTGGAGGCCCTCGACCGCGTCGAGGAGGAGGGACTGGAGGCGCGCTTCGCCCGCACGCGCACCCTGGCCGAGGCGTGCCGGGCGGCGGCGGAGGCGGCGGGGTTGGAGCTGGCCGCCGAGGCGGGCGTGCGCAGCGACACCGTGACGGCCGTGCGCTACCCCGACGGAGTCACGGACGCGGACGTGCGCCCCGTGCTGAAGGACCGCTTCGGCGTCGTGGTGGCGGGGGCGCAGGACCAGTGGAAGGGCAAGGTGTTCCGCGTCGGCCACATGGGAGACACCACCTGGGCCGAGCTTGCGGCGGGGTGGGCCGCCATCGAGGCCGCCCTGCGCGCGGCGGGGGCCAGCGTGCCCCGCGGCGCGGCGGTGGCCGCGATGATGGACCACGTCCCCTGACGGCGAACGCCGAAGTCGGGGCGACAACCTCAACTCCTGGAACGCCGAATCGGGCCCATGCGCCGCAGCGAGGCCCGCGCCGCCCTGGAAGCCGCCCGCTCCTGGGACACGCGGGGTCTGCTCCAGCCGGGCGCCCTCGAGACCGTCGAGGAGGAACTGGCCCCCCACGCCGCCGAGGGGGAGCCGAGCCTCGCCATGCAGACGTTCTACGCCGTGGGCGGCATCCTCCTGGGCGCCGCCACCGCGGCCCTGTACGCCCTGCTGGAGACCAACGGCGTCCTGTCCGACGCGCAGGGCGTG
>JANQNI010000229.1 GCA_028289805.1 Thermoplasmatota archaeon
CCGCCACGTTCCGCGACCCCCACCTGCACGTCGTGGGCGACGCCGCCGCCGGCGTCCCCACCGCCGCCCCCCAGACCGTCGCCGGCGTCGACACCGTGCGGCACCTCCACCTCAGCCTCGACTCCAGCGGCGTCACGGGCGCCGACGACGCGGCGTGGATCGAGGCCCGCGTCACCGACGGCGCCCGCACCCTCGCCGCCCGCCTCGTCCACGGCGGCAGCAACGTCGCCACCGACTGCGCCGGCCGCGGCATCCTGGTGCGCGTCACCACCGACGCCGGCGCCCGCGAGCACACCCTGCTGTGCGAGGCCGGCAGCGCCCTCACCGACCACACCGTCGACGTCCTGCGCGACGACTTCGGCCTCGCCGGGCGCCTCGCGGACCTGGCCCCCGACCACACCCTCACCGTCGCCACCGGAGGCAGCGGCAACGGGCGCGGCGACGGGACCTTCCTGGCGGTCTGGAGCGACGGCGACGGCAACACCCGCGTCGCCGGCGGCGGCACCCCCGAGCCCGGCTACGCCGTCCAGCGCGACGGCGGCCGGCTCCTCTTCGACGCCGCCCGCGCCGAGGCGACGCCCGAGACCCTGTCGTGGGAGTTCGGCGCCGTCGTGGCCCGGCAGGCGGGCACGGGCGCCAGCGGCCTCGCCGTGGAGCCCGACCTGCGCATCGCTTCCGACGGCCGCACCGGCCTGGTGCGCTGGACCCTCACCAGCCTCGTGGGCGCCGGCGACGTCAGCGGCGGGGGCGCCGGCACCGTCCAGGTGACCCACGAGCAGACCCACGAGGTCGTCCTCTCCGTCGACGGCGCCGGCCTCGCCCTCACCACGCCCGCCGCGGCCGCCTGGCGCAACCACCTCCAGGCCGCCGTCCAGGCGGGCGGCGTGCCCGACGCCAGCGTCGAGGGCACCGGCGACGAGGCGCGGCTGGTGCTCACGACCGACACCCTGAGCGAGTGGGTGCTGCACCTGCGCGTCGTCGAGGCGCGCGTGGCGGTACGGTAGGCGACGCAGTCAACGGAATCGCCGGAAGGACACGAGGATCCATAGGGAGTTCCAGAGGAATCCACGCAAGTCTTTCATGGATCCGTCGCTCCGCATCCGAGCGTGGGCATCGAGCGGTGCGAGACGGGCATCCCTGAGTTGGACCAGATTCTCCGCGGTGGCATTCCGAAGGGCAACGTCGTCCTCCTGGCTGGCGGCAGCGGCATGGGCAAGACGACGCTGACGCTGGAATTCCTCGCCCACGGCGCCGAGCGCGGCCAGCGGGGCCTGTTCATGTCGGTGACGGAGCCGGTCCAGACGCTGCGCCGCAACGCCGACGAGTACCTGTTCATGCAGCGGGAATACTTCGAGGACGGCCGGGTGCGCCTCGTGGACCTGCGCGCCGTCATGCAGCGCATGGAGATGGCGGAGGCGAGCGCGTTCACGTTCGAGGACACCGCGGCGCTCGTGGAGGTGTTCGAGTCCGTCGTGCGCGAGTACGGCATCAAGCGCCTTGTGGTGGACTCCATCACGGCCATCTGCCAGCGCATCGAGGACCCGGGGCGCATCCGGGACTTCGTCTTCCAGCTCGGCCTGACCCTGTCGGAGCTGGAATGCACGATGATCCTCACCTCGGAGACGCCGCCGCGCAAGCTGGTCTACAGCCCCTTCGGCGTGGAGGAGTTCATCGCCGACGGCATCATCTTCCTCTCGGAGATGGAGCGCCACAACGATCTGGTGCGGACGCTCCAGGTGATGAAGATGCGCGGCACGGACCACTCGCGGGCCAAGTTCATGATGGACATCAGCGAGTTCGGCATCAGCCTGGCGCCGCTGTTGAAGAAGTTCGGCGACACCGCCGCGGTTGGGGGCGTGGGATGAGGGAGCCCCTGACGAGCACCGGCATCGGCCCCCTGGACCTCTTCCTCCAGGGCGGACTGCCGCGCGGCTTCACCACGGTCCTGCTGGCCCCCAGCGGCAGCGGCGGGGAGATCTTCGCCAAGCAGTTCGCCACCGGGCACCCCCACGAGCGCGTCGTCTACGTCACCACGGACGAGTCGCGCCGCGAGGTGGAGGCGACCATGGCGCAGGCGGGATGGGACCACCGCAACGTGGACACCGTCGACATGCAGAGCGCCTTCGCCCAGGCGATGCTGGAGGAGCAGCAGAACCAGATCGCGGGGGAGCGTGGAGCGCCCGGGCGGCGCACGCCGGAGCCGGACACCCCCCGCAGGCGCCCCTTCGACCCCCGCGACCTGGTGGAGGGGACGAGCAGCCGGGACCTGCTGCGTAGCCGCAACCCCGCCCGGTCGACCGGCGGCGGCCACGGCGCCCAG
>JANQNI010000234.1 GCA_028289805.1 Thermoplasmatota archaeon
ACGACGGGGAGCGCTTCGCGGCGGCCCTGTGCCTGGCCGGCCACGCCGACGCGGTGGCGACGGAGGACTTCGACGCCCTGGTGGCTGGCGCCCCGACGGTGCTGCGCAAGGCGGGCGGCCAGTCCTCCTTCCTGCACCGGCTCTCGGACCTGGAGGCGCACCGGCTCACCCAGGCGCAGTTGCGGCAGGTGGCGGTGGTGTGCGGCACGGACTGGCACCCGGGCGTCAAGGGCTTCGGCGCCAAGACGGCGGTGCGGGCCCTGCGGGAGTTCCCCGACCTGGGCGTGCTGTTCGACGAGGTGGACGCCGGCAGGACGGACGCCTCGAGCTTCCACCGGCGCGTCGCCAAGGCGGACATGGACGCGCAGACGTTCCGGGACCTGGAGGCGTTCATCGCCGACCTGCCGGACCCGGCCATGCCGCGCCGTGCCAAGCCGTGCCCGGACATGGCGGCGGCGACGGCGGAGGACCTGGGCGTCCAGCCGGCGCGGGTCCTGGGTTGCTTCGCGTAGGCACCAGCACTGCCCGTCCAGAGGAAGTGGGGCACGCAACAGGGGAAAGACAACCCCCTGGCTTCGCATGGAGTCGGGTTGCAGGCGCGGGGCTGCCAGAAAACAATGCGCGTACGAAACAAACGCGCGTGGTGGAGCTGCGGGAAGTCCCCAGAGCAGGTGGTTCATCCCTGCCCGCAGCCCGAATGCATCCCATCCGATCGAGAGGCCGACCGAATGACCCCGGCGGGGTCCAGCACAAACAACGACGGCACCTATACAGGTTCATTGGTAACAGACCCGAGGTGTTCAGGTGGGGCCGATGGAGGGTTTGCTACCAACTCCCCTGGTGGGCTCCACCGGAAACAGGGGGGTCGGAGCGCGCCGGCCGCGTACCTTCCCCCGACCCCCGGCCCGTCGCCCCGCACAAGGCGAGACGACCTTCAAGGCCCCCGCCCCTGCCCGGCCGTGGCCCGCGCCCTCGTCAACGCCCGCATCCACGTCATGGACGACCCAGACCACGTCGAGACGGCCCTGCTGGAGGAAGAAGGCCGCATCATCCTCGTCGGCGACGACGACGCCGTGCGCGCCGCCGCCGAGGCCCACGGCATCACGCCGGAGGACCTCGGAGGCCGCGTCGTCCTGCCCGGCTTCGTCGACGCCCACATGCACTTCCTCCACGTCGGGGTCAAGCGTACCCGCCCCGACCTCTCCGGCGCCCGCAGCAAGCAGGAGGCCCTCGACCGCGTGCGCGCCTGGCTCGACGCCCACCCCGGCACCGGCCCCGTGACGGCCGAGGGGTGGGACGAGGCGGACTGGGGCGGCGACGCACCCCCCACCCGGAGCGAACTCGACGCGGTGGAACCACAGCGGCCCCTGGTGCTGCGGCGCGTCTGCGGCCACAAGGCCGTCGCCAACGCCCCCGCCCTGGCCGTCGTGCGGCAACGCTGGGACGACCCGGAGAAGGTGGACCCCGACGCCGGCGTCCTGCTGGAGGAGCCGAGCCTGTTTCTCAACGAGGTGCTGCCGGAGGACCCCGACGTCCTGGACCAAGCCCTCCAGGTGGCCTGCTCGGAGGCCCACCGGCTGGGGGTCACGACCCTCGGCGACTTCGAGCAGGCCCCCCTGCGCGACGCCCTCGTGCGCGGCGCCCGGTCGGGCAGCCTGTCCGTGCGCGTCAACTGCAGCATCTACCCGCAGCAACTGGACGCGGCGGAGACGGAGGGCTTCCGCACCGGCCGCGCGCCCGCCGAGGACGAAGGCGACGGCGACGCGTGCGGCGTCCTGCTGCGCGACGGCGGCATGAAGGTGTTTCTAGACGGCAGCATCGGCGGCCACACCGCCCTCCTGCTGGAGCCCTACACGGACCGACCGGAGACGCGCGGCGCCCGCATCTGGACGGACGAACAACTGGACGGGCTGTTCGGCCGCGCCCACGCTGCCGGCATCCAGCTCATGGTGCACGCCATCGGCGACGGCGCCGTCGAGCAGGGCCTCCAGGCGTTCGAACGGCTCGCCGCGCACGTCGGTGAGGACCAACTCCGACGGCTGCGGCACCGGTTCGAGCACTACGAACTCGTCCACGACGACCAGATCCGGCGCACGGCGGCGCTGGGCCTGACGCCGTGCAGCCAACCCAACTTCGTGGGCGCCTGGTCCGCCAAGGGGGGACTCTACGAGGAGCGCCTGGGCGACCGCTTCCGCGCCAACAACCGGTTCCAGCGCTTCAAGCAGGCCGGCCTGCGCGTCGCCTTCGGCAGCGACGGGATGCCGTTTGGGCCCCTCGTCGGCCTCCAGGCCGCCGTCGACCACCCCGAGGAGCCCGAGCGGATGACCGCGGCGGAGGCGATCTGGCACTACACCCACGAGGCAGCGTGGAGCCTGCACCGGGAGGACGAGGTGGGCACCCTGGAACCAGGCAGGTGCGCCGACTGGGTCGTCCTCGACGAGACCGGACTCGATGGTCGCCCCGCTGACTGGCGCATCCGGGAGACGGTCGTGGGCGGACGGACGTTGTACGCACCGTAGCACCGACTCGGCAGGACCGACCGACTGAGGGTCTTCGCGGCGAGGCCGATGGCCGGCTTCCGAGGAGCCGGACGGCCGTGCGATGTGCTACCATCGAGGGAATGCTGTTGCACGAGGTGCCACGGCCGTTGGTGCGACCCGCCGCATCGTAGCGTGAGGACGTTCCATCGACGGAACCGCATCACCGCGTCCATCCACCGGATGCCCGAAAGGTCCCCTTCCACTGGAGTCGAGTCTACGGGAAGGAGAGGCCCCGCGAAGACGGACCCCCCGGTTTCCTGTGGAAGCCAGAACAAGGAAGGAACAAGGTCTGCTGACCTTTCAACTGGAAGCAACAGACTTCGCTTCTTCAAAAGCTCCAGGAACATAAACCCTCGGAGCGCAAACGGGCCAGTCGCAACGACGCGCCGCCCCTGTCCTGGATACGAAACGCTCCACACGCAACGAAGGGGTTCCCCCTTCCCCTCCAGCGCCTTCGCTCCCGACGACCGCAAGCACCGCGGACACGGCACCCAAGGCAACCGGCTGGCCGGACGCGACGGACCGGCGGAGGAAGGCACGCATGGAATCCATCCTCTTGTTTTCGTTCCTTAAGACCGTTCACCCCCAGAACCCGCCGCGTCGACGAACCACTGTGCTTCGTGCCGTCCGTTTGCCCAGCGTCCACGGGAGCCAAGGGGCCAGGGCAAGCATCCACGGCATCCATGAACACATACGGCGGACGCGCACCACCCCCCAGGCGCCTGGAGCACGGCGGACGTACCCAGTCCCGATTCCTGCCTCGTCCTGAATCCTGACTCCCACGCCGAAAGAGAACGCCTTTCTCCCTGGCGCCCGTGGCGAACGTGGCATGGCGATCACGCGCAGCGCCTCGGCGCTCCTCCCGGCGACGGACCTGGTGGCCATCCGCACCCGGCTCGCGGACCACTACGGCTCCGAACTCTACGAGGCCGACGACGACCGCCGCGTCCTCTGCATCCACGTCCCCCGCCCCGAGGCGGACCCCGTCAACGACGTGGAGGAGTCCATCGAGTACCTCGACCCCGCCGACGTGGAGCGGGCCACCCACGTCCTGCTCATCGGCACCGAGCGCATCGCCCAGGTGTACGTCGAGCCTTTCAAGCACCTCGCCGCCGAGCGCGTCGCCGCCGACGCCCGCATCGCCCACGAGTGGCGCCAGCGCCTCCCCGGCACCCTCGCCCACGAGTTCTTCCGCGACCCCGCCGACCCCCGCCGCCGCTGGCGCCTCGTCGTCCGCCTGCCCGTCGAGTCCATGGCCGACTTCGAGGACGGCCAGCTCGAGCCCCTGGCCGACGAACTGGGTCCGCAGGTCGAGACCCCCCGCGTGCGCAGCCTCGCCGCCGTCTACCTCGTCGCCGCCCGCGACCACGTCCGCCTCGCCCCCGACGTCTTCATCCACGAACTGCTGAAGACCTGGCGCGACGAGGAGCGCCGCCGTCGCCTCGTCGAGGAGCGGGAGCGCGCCAAGCAAGAGGAGCGCCGCCGCAAGGAGACCGAGCGCGCCCGGCTGATGGAGGAACTGGAGCAGACCCTCGGTCGTCGCCGCGTCGCGCGCGCCCCCCTTCGCACCCACGCCGCCCCCGGTCGCGCCGGCGGCGTCCCCGTCGACCGCATCGACGCCCTGCCCGACCCCTCGGCCTCCACCCTCGGCCTGGAGCCCGGCACCCGCCTCAGCCCCCCCGACCGGGACGCGTCCGCCGAGCCGACGGTGCACGACGCCGAACCACTGCCCCGCGCCGTCCTCATCGACGCCGACGCCGTCATCGAGGCCGGCGCCGGACCGGACGCACCCCCCGCCCCCGGCCGCCCCGTCCAGGAGCACCACGACCGCGTCCGCGACATCAAGGACCGCGTCGCCGGCCTCGGCCGCCGCGCCCACGAACTGCGCGACCGCCCCGGCGGCCGCCTCGGCCGCATGGCCGACCACTTCGTCTCCTGCGGCTTCGACGTGCTCGTGCGGCCCCCGACCGACGGCCCCCGCATCGACCTCGCCGCCGAACGCCCCGACGGCGACCCGCAGCGCATCGTCGTGCGCGTGGAGGACCGGCTCGACGCCCGCGCCGCCGACCGCGCCCTCGAACTGGCCCGCGCCCTGGACGTGGACCAGGTCGTCGTGGTCGCCGAGACCGCCGAGGCCG
>JANQNI010000257.1 GCA_028289805.1 Thermoplasmatota archaeon
GACGCCGTCAGCCGCCTCACGGGCATGCCGCCGCGCACCCTGGAGTCGTTCCTGCTGGACCACCGGGGCGTCTTCGCCGCCCGCGACGCCGGACCCCCCATCCTCGACGCCGGCGTCGAGGCGATGCAGCACCCCATCACCTGGACGGCGTGAGGCCCGGCCGGCGCCCGTTGCGCCCCGCGCCGGCATGAAGCCTCTTTCAAGGGCCACCCCGTCGCCGCAGCGATGCCCCAGACCGTCGAGGAGCCGGCCCGCCGCCCCCTCAAGAGCCAGGACTTCATGGAGTGGTACAACCACATCGTCGAGGAGGCCGAACTCACCGACAAGCGCTACCCCATCAAGGGCATGAACATCTGGCGCCCCTACGGCCAGAGCATCATGGGCCGCGTCGACGCCTTCACCCGCAGCGAGATGGAGCGCACCCACCACGACGAGGTCAGCTTCCCCCTGATGATCCCAGAGAAGCTGTTCATGAAGGAGGCGGACCAGATCAAGGGCTTCGGCGGCGAGGTGTTCTGGGTCGACCGCGCCGGCGACAACGAACTGCCCGACGGCGAGCGCTGGGTGGTGCGCCCCACCTCGGAGTGCGCCATGTACGAGGTCTTCCCGTTGTGGATCCGCAGCCACGCGGACCTGCCCCTCCAGACGTACCAGATCTGCAACGTCTTCCGCTACGAGACGAAGCAGACGCGCGCCTTCATGCGCGTGCGGGAGATCCACTTCTTCGAGGACCACAGCGTCTTCGCCACGGAGGAGGAAGCCCGCGAGCACGTGGCGCTGGACCTGGAGATCGTCGGCAACGTCTTCGACAACCTCGCGCTGCCCACCATCCGCACCCGCCGCCCCGAGTGGGACAAGTTCCCCGGCGCCGTCGAGTCCAACGCCGCCGACGTCGTCATGCCCAGCGGCAAGGTGCTCCAGTGCGCGACGGTGCACTACTACGGCGAGAACTTCGCCCGCGCCTACGACATGACGTACGAGGCCGACGACAAGAGCCACAAGCACTGCCACCAGACCACGTACGGCATGAGCGAGCGCCTCGTGGGGGCGGTCGTCGGCTGCCACGGCGACGACAACGGCCTCATCCTGCCCCCCTCGGTCGCGCCGGTGCAGGTGGTCGTGGTGCCCATCGTCTTCAAGGGCGACGCCGAGCGCATCCACGCCTACGCCCAGGACGTGGTCGACCGCCTCAAGGCCGCCGGCCTGCGCGTCAGGCTGGACGACCGCGACAAGAGCCCCGGCGAGAAGTACTTCCACTGGGAACTGCGCGGCGTGCCGCTGCGGCTGGAGATCGGCCCCAAGGACGTCGAGAAGCAGAGCGTCTTCGCCGCCCGTCGCGACGTGCCCGGCCGCGACGGCAAGCAGCCCGTCCCCCTGGCGGACCTGGAGGGCGACGTGGAGCAGTTGCTCGGCGTCATCCAGGAGTCCCTGCACGAGAAGCAGGCCGCCTTCGTCGCCGACCGCCTCAAGCGCGTGCGCACCCTCGCCGAGGCCAAGGCCATCGACGCCGAGGAGACCCTCGACTGCGTCTTTGAGATGCCCGTCAAGGACGACGCGGCCGCCCAGGTCGTCGAGACGGAACTCGACATCAAGACCCTCGGCGACCCCGTCGACGACGCCAGCGACGCGGCCGGGGAGACGTGCGCCGTCACGGGGGAGCCGGCGACGGAGTGGATCCGCTTCGCCCGGACGTACTGAGGCGCGCCGGGACCGGGAGAACATGGAACCTACCGGTATGGTTTCCTGCGCCGCCGACCTGGACGGCCCCACCATGCAAGCCAAGCACGCCGGCAAGGGCCGCGGCCACGACGGCCCGACGGCCCCCATCGCGACGTCGGTGCAATCCGCCCTCCACGGCGGCGCCACCCGCGCCACCGCCCTGACCGGCGCGGCCAGCCTCGTGCTCCTGGCGGCCACCGCCGCGTCCCGCGGCCTCCTGCAGGCGGTCTGGGCCACCCTGGCCGTCGGCGCCGTCGGCCTGTTCCTGCTCACCCTGCGCATGCTGCGCGCCGCCGACCACAACCTCGTCCACGCCCTGTCCGACGCCCGGCGCACGGCGCGCGACGGCGAGGGGAGAGACGACGCGCCATGACGCCGAGTCCGCAGGCGCCCCTCAGCGCACCCGACCACATGCACGGGGACCTGCCCGGCGGACCCCCCACGCACCGCAGCCCGGCGGAGCGCGCCGAGGGACGGGCGGCGGCCAGACGGAGCCTGCGCAAGGGCGGCGCGATGGTGCTGGCCGGCGTGGCGGCGCTGTTCGTCCCCGTCCGGGGGGTGGCCGTCTTCGGTGCCGTCGTCGCACTGCTTGGATTCCTCGTCCTGGTGGTGGCGGGCATCCAGTACGCCGTCTTGCGCGGCGAGGGCGACGCCGGCGAGGAAGCGGACCCTGCGGAATCCGGCGAAGAAGAGTGAATCCAGGCCCAGGACCAACCGGCCGGAGCCTACGACACCCGCCCCACCACCACGAACCCGTCGCGCCCCATGGCGGCGTGGGCGATGCCGAACCCCCCGACGCGGCCCGTGCGCTCCACGTGCGTCCCGTCGCACGGCAGCACGCACACCCCCTCGACCTCCACGACCGGCACCGGGTCGCCCCCAGGTACGGGGTCCGGCGCAGCGAAGTGCTGCACGGTGCAGACCCGCTCGGCCTCCACCCGGCTCGCCCACGCCCGCCGCACCCGCGCGTCGGCGTCGACCCACTGCTGGACGCGCCCCACCGCCGCCGCAAGGACGTTGCGCGCCACGGGGCGCTGGAACGTCAGCCGGGCGTTGCCACCGCCCTTGACCTCTGGGTCGGCCACCATGGGCGGCGCCCCACACTCCTGCAGCGCCGTGACGAGCAGGTGCATCGCGGTGTGGGCGCGGTCGTTGCGGCCCCGGACGTCCTGGTCGAGTTGGCAGTTCAACTCCGCCCCGACGGGCGGCACGGTGCCCCGCAACCGGTACCAGACGGTGCCGTCGCGATCCTCCACGCCCTGCAGGCGACGCTTCTCGCCGTCCATCCACACCACGCCCTCGTCGGCGTACTGGGGGTGGCGGCAGGCGCGACTGCGGGGGGCGAACAGGGCGCGGTCGACGGCGAAGCGCTCCCCCCGGACCGCAGTGACGGCGCAGAGGCAGGTGGTGCGGCGGGGCTCCGTCAACCAGAGGCGCTGCTGGGTCACAGCGCGTCCCGGGCGACTCCCAGGAGGCGCCGGAAGACGTCCAGGGGAACGTCCGCCTTGCGGTTCCACTGCAGGCACCCCACCATCGGCTTGAAGCCCGCCCCCTTCAACCAGTCCGCGTTCTCCTTGAGGATGTACGGGTCCTTGGGGTGCCACACGTGGAACGTCAGCCCCGCCTTCTTCTCGCTGGGGAAGAAGGCGAAGTACGTCCGCGGCATCGTCCCCTTCCACTCCTCCTCGGCCGGCGGGTCCGGCACGGGGACGCGCCACCCGGCCATGTTCCAATCCACCGTGGGCTCCGCGTCGGGGAACAACTCCAGCACCAGTTCGCCCAACGCGGCGTGCAGGGCACGGAAGCGGTCGCTGGTGGCGGCCAGGAGGGTCTCGGCGTCGGGCTGGGGCGCGTCGGGGGCGGAGGCCACGCGGGGGGATGGGACGCGGCCGGCTAAGGGTTGTGCCCTCCGGCCGCACGGGCACCGGGGGACACCGCCCCCACGTTCCCCCTCCCGCCGCACGCCCGCGACGCCCACCGGCAGGGCAACGTTCACGGCGCACACCCCGCTCGCAGCACGGGTGCCCGTGGACCTCGTCCCCCTCATCGACGCCGCCGAACACATTCCCCTCCTGGCCGACGCGTACCGCCGGGCGTGGGCGCCGTACTACGTGGACGGCCCCGGCGACGCCGAGGCGGACCTGCACGCCGCGTGCCGGGACGCTTCCGACGGGCTGCCCTACGCCATCGTGGCGCTGGAGGACGGCGCGCCCGTGGGCGTGGTGGCGCTGCGCACCGACTCCCCCGGCTCCGAGCGGCACCCCGGCGTCTGGGTGGCCGGCCTCCTGGTCCTGCCTGCGGCGCGGGGCCGTGGCGTGGCGGCGCGCCTCGTGGCGGCGGCGGTGGACGCGGCACGGAGCCGGGGCGTGGAGCAGGTGTTCGTCTCGACGGAGGTGGAGGGCCTCGTCGCGGGGTGGGAGCGCATCGACGAGGCGGCGACGCTGCGGGGAACGGTGCCGGTCTATCGACTGCGCCTCTGAAGCGGCCCAGGTCAGGCGGAGCCGTCGGCGTCGGCGAGCACGAGGCGGACGTCCCCGTACCCGGCCCGGTCGAGGGCGTCGAAGACGTACACCATGAGGGGCCCCGTGTCGGTGCTGGGGGTGCCCTCGGTGGTGCCGTAGCGGCTGACGATGCCGAAGGCGCGGCCGTCCTCGTGCAGCAGGGGGCTGCCGGAGTCGCCGTTGACGGCGGGCATGTCCACGTCGTATTCGTCCTCCGTCCAGGAGACCAGGACGCCCTCGCGGGCCCGCGTCGGTTCGTTGTCGCCCAGCACGAAGCCGTACCCGTACAGGCGGATGCGGTCGCCGGCGGCCAGTTCGTCGCCCGCGACGACCCCGCCGTCGCCCACCCCCTGATGCACGGCTGGGACGGCCCCACGGGCATCATCGAGGCCG
>JANQNI010000279.1 GCA_028289805.1 Thermoplasmatota archaeon
CGACGCCCTGCACCCGAAGCCCCGGAAGCAGGGGTCCGTCGGCGTCCCGCAACCCACTGCTGGACGCCACCCCGACGACGCGCACGCCTCCTTGGGCCGCGGCCTGCTCCAGGCGTGCCACGAGGCCGGCGGCGGGTTGCGACAGTCCCCGCAGGGCGCCGTCCAGAAGCAGCATCCCGCCCGCCGGGAGCGCCTCGACGGCACCGAGGGCCGCCTCGTACTCCCGCAGGGCGCACAGGGCCCCGGCGAACCCGTCCACGTCCCGCGCCGCCGGCGGTTCCACCCCGTGCCCCGCGTACTGCCGCCGCAGGGCGTCCGGGGCACCCTCGGCTGCGACCGTCGTGACATGCAGGGGCGGCGCCTCCGGGGGCCCTCCCGGGTACGCGACGGCGGCGGCGCGCACGACCACGCCCCAGGCATCCCCGCCCTGCAGCACGTGGGCGGCCCCGTCCACGGCGGCGACGGCGGGGAGCGCTGCGCTCGGCTCCTCCAGCACTCGAAACGCCCCGCCTGGTCGCGACACGCCGCCTCATCCGCGTGGCAGGGTTGGAGCTTTCGGCGATGACGCGAAAACGACACCGTGATGAGGCCGGGGTCCGTAGGGCGTATGGGATGGAAGCGAACGCACTCATGGATGCCGTGGCGTCGGCGCTGCGCACGCACGGCTACCGATGCACGCTCCAGGCGGCCCTGGAGGGAAGGTCTGGGACCGTCTACACGGTGCCGTTGCTGGCGGAACGGGACGGCGCCGCCGTCCTCTTCGACGTCCACGCCGGGGACGTCCCCATGGACCTGCCCGCCAGCGTCGTCGACGCGCTGGAGGACGTGGCGGCGCACCACGCCGTCTTGTGCCACACGGGCGGCGAGCCGAGCCCCGTGCCCGGAATCCGCTTCTGGGGCCCCGCCGACCTCGCCCGCCTGCTGGGGGAGGCCCGCCTGGCCGAGGCCGCCGGCGTGCCCGCCACCGAGCCCGTCGTGGCCGCCCCCGAGGTGCCGGTCGCCCAGAGCGTCGAGGACGTCCTCCCGCCCGCCTTCGCGGCGCCGGAGCCGAGCCTGGACCTGGACGCCTTCGAGGCGATGGACCTGGACGCCCCGACGCCCGCCGAGACGGTGCATGCCCCGGTGTTCCCCGAGACGATGCCCGCTGAGGCCGCGCCCGCCCCGGCGGCCGAGCCGTTCGCCTACCCCCTCCTGCCCGTCCTGGTCACCCACGCGGAGGCGCGCGAGCAGGCGCGCGAGCGCCTCTTCAACGTCAGCCACGTCACGATGGTCCTCCAGCCCGTCCACCTGTTCGACTTCGAGTGCGACCTCATGGGCAAGGGCACCCTGCGCTACGACACCGTCGGCGGCCGCGTCCAGGTCCACGGCACCGACAAGGCCGTGGTCGAGGTGGACGCCCAGGCCGCCGACCCCGCCGGCTTCACGCGACTGGCCGACGTCTCCGGCTTCGACGCCGACGAGCGCACCCTGCGCGTCGGCGACGCCCGCGCCGACGAACTGGCCCGCGCGCAACTCACGGAGGCGCACACGCGCACCGTGGACGTGGTGGTCGAGGACGAGGAGTACAACATCAGCTACACGGAGAAGACCAAGGTCCGCCCGCGGCCCGACCACATCCGGCTCCAGCACCTCGGCGTCTTCCACCGCGTCGTGTGGCGCGTCCCCGGCCCCAACGGCCACGTCGACGTCGACGCCCTGACGGGCCAGGACGTCCAGGAGACCCTGGCGACGCCCGACCCCGACACGGTCATGCTGGACTGAACGTCCACAACGCCCCCTCGCCCAGGGGCTCGACGCCCTCCAGCTTCAGCAGGGAGCGGTCGAACGCCGGCAGGCTCGGCCCCGCCCCGGCGACGAACGGCGCCTGGTAGAGGGTCCAGCGGTCCCACAACCCCTGGCGCAGGAACGACCCCAGCACGCGGGCGCCCCCCTCCACCATCACCGAGTCCACGCCGCCGTCGTCCAGCACCCGCAGCACCGACGCCAGCTCCAGGCCGCCGTCGGCGTCGCGCGGCACCGCGTCGGTCAGGCCCGGCGGCAGCGCCGAGGTCGCCTCCGGGGCATGAAACAGGAGCGTGGGGGCGCTGCCGTCCAGCACGCGGGCGCCCTCGGGGGTCCGCAGCGTCGGGTCCAGCACCACCCGCATCGGGTCTGGCCCCTGCGCGTACTCCGGCTTGACGCGCAGGCCGGGGTCGTCGGCCAGCACCGTCCCCACCCCCACCAGGATGGCGTCGCAGTCGGCCCGCATCCGGTGCACGCGCCGCAGGTCCGCCTCGCAACTGATGCGCAGGGGCCCGCCG
>JANQNI010000284.1 GCA_028289805.1 Thermoplasmatota archaeon
AGTTGGTGCGGCGCACCCCCGCCTGATTCCGCCCGTTCGAGCCAAGGCCCACCCCCCGCGACGCCCCACCTCGGGGCATGCGCCTGGCCCTGTCCCTCGTCGCCGGCCCCCTGTTCCTGGCGGCACTCCTGCTCGCGGCCGGCATCGCCCTGACGGAGGCGGGGATGCTGGACGCCCGCCTGTCCTACGACGCCCTGGGTGGTCCCGCCGCCTACGTCCTGTACGCCGTCGTCGTCGGACTGGGCGTGGCATTGTTCGCCTTCGACCGCGTCGTCCGGGCGGTCCGCCTCCGCCTGGCGGTCGCGGACGTCCGGCGCGAGGCCCGCACCCTGCCGCCGGCACGCATGGCGTCGCCCCGCCCCGCCGTCCTGCCCGGGGGCCGCGAGGTCGTCGCCCGCAGCGTCCGCGTCTCCCGGACGCCCCGCGCGCGGCCGGCGCACCCGACCCTCGCCGCCTGGCGGTAGGGGCGTGGCAACTCCCTTCTATCCCGGCCGACTGGCGCTGGCGTGCAGCACTGGTTGATGAAGTCGGAGCCGGACGTCTTCTCCATCGACGACCTGGAGCGCGACGGCGAGACCCACTGGGACGGCGTGCGCAACTACCAGGCGCGCAGCATGATGCGCGACGACATGAAGGTGGGCGACCGGGTGTTGTTCTACCCCTCCAACGCGACGCCGCCGGGCGTGGCGGGGGTGGCGACCGTGTGCAAGGAGGGCTACCCGGACTTCACGGCGTGGGACCCGGAGGACAAGCACTTCGACCCCAAGACGGACCCGGAGAACCCGCGCTGGATGATGGTGGACGTCGCCTTCGAGGCGAAGCTCCCGCGCTTCGTGCCCCTGGAGGCGCTGCGCGGTAACCCGGCCCTGGAGGGGATGGCCCTGTTGCGGCGGGGGCAGCGGCTCTCGGTGCAGCCCGTCAGCCGCGAGCACTTCGAGGAGGTGCTTCGGATGGGCGGCCTGGCGTAGCGGGCGGGGCGGCGGTCACCCGAGGATGCGCCGGTAGACGCGCACGTTGACGAGGACGAGCACGAAGCCGACCGCGGCGCCGAGGCCCAGTCCGATGGCGAGGTCCACGAGGGCGTTGCTCCAGCCGTCGATCATCAGTCCGCGCAGGCCCTGGATCATGTAGTCGACGGGGTTGAAGCTCGCGATGGTGGCGAGCCAGTCTGGCAGCAGGTTCTCGGGCATGAACGCCGTGCTCATGAACAGGAGCAGGAAGAACAGGGGGAACATCGCCTGCGTCGCCTGGTCGCTGCGGGTCTTCATGGCGAGGATCATGACGGCCATGCCGGTGGTCATGGTGCCGAAGACGACGGCGGCCAGCAGGATGAGGAAGGCCCCCAGGAGGCCGGTCTCGGGGAGGCCGCCGATGGCGACGGCGAGGCCCATGATCAGGACGCCTTGCAGGAAGACGCGCGTCATCTCGGCCATGAGGCGGGCGAGGATGACGCCGCTGGGGCTGGCGGGGGTCGTGCGCAGCTTGTCGAAGTAGCCGGTGCGCAGGTCGACGATGAAGGCGGCGCTGCTGTTGGCCATGCCGATGACGGCGGTCAGGAGGATGATGGCCGGCGCGATGAAGGTGTAGTAGCTGGTGTCGGTGCCGAAGAGGGGGTGGCCGGGGATGTCGACGGTGTTGCTGAAGACGCTGCCGAAGAGCAGGAGTTGGATGATGGGCATCACGATGCCGAAGACCAGGACGGCGGGGATGCGGGGCATCTGGCGCAGGTTGCGGCGGTAGAGTTGGCCGAAGACCGTCATGGTTCGTCCTCCTCGAGGCGCTTGCCGGTGTATTTGAGGAAGGCGTCGTTGAGGGTGGGGCTCAGGACACGGGTGGAGCGGACGCTGAGTCCGGCGCGGTCGACGACGCGCAGGGCGGGCAGGAGGCTCTCGCCGCCGTCCTGGACGCGCAGTTCGAGGGTGCCGTCGCGCAGGCGGACGGGGGCGCCCCGGAAGCCCTCTCGCAGCACCGTCTTCTGCCAGTCGTCGGGGTGGGCGCCGAGCTCGACCTGGATGGTGTCGGCGCCGACGTTGCGCTTGAGGTGCCGGGGGGTGTCGATGGCGGCGATGCGGCCGTCCTGGATGATGGCGATGCGGTCGCACAGTTCGTCGGCCTCGTCCATGTAGTGGGTGCTCATGAGCACGGTGAGGCCGCGCTCGTCGCGCAGGCGGCGCAGGGTGGCCCACAGGTCCTCGCGGCTGTGGGGGTCGAGGCCAGTGGTCGGCTCGTCGAGGAAGAGCACGTCGGGGTCGTGGATGAGCGAGACCGCCAGGTCGAGACGTCGCTGCATGCCGCCACTGAAGGCGGTGACGCGGCGCTTGCGGTGCTTGGTGAGGTCGAAGGTGTCCAGCAGTTCGGCCGCCCGGCGGCGCGCCTCGCGGCCGCGGATGCCGTGCAGGCGGGCGTGGAAGACGAGCATCTCCTCGGCGGTGGCGAGGTCGTCGATGCCGACGTCCTGCATGGCGAAGCCGATGCGGCGGCGGATGGCGTGGGGTTGGTGCGCCACGTCGTGGCCAAGGATGCGGGCGGCGCCGCCGGTGGCCCGGTGGAGGGTGCCCAGGACGTGCATGGTGGTGGTCTTGCCGGCACCGTTGGGGCCCAGGAGGCCGAAGATCTCGCCGCGGTGGACGTCGAAGCTGACGCCGCGCACGGCGTAGGTGCCGTCGCGGTAGCGCTTCTCCAGGTCGCGCACCTGGATGACGGGTCTTCCCCTGGCTTGGGCGTCGGCCACGCGGGGGCGACGGGGGTGCGCGTCTTCACGGCTTCGCAGCGGGCGAAGCTCCGAACCTTCTGACCCGTCCATGGACGGGAACACCCTCATAGCATCCTGGCCCGTCTTGCCGTGCCATGACCTTCGACACCACCGCCATCCGGGCCCAGTACCCCGTCCTGGAGCGCACCGTGGAGGGCCCCGGCGGCCCCCACCCGCTCGTCTTCATGGACCACGGCGCCAGCACCCACGCCCCCAAGCCGGTCCTGGACACGGTGATGGACCTGCACACGAAGCACTACGCCAACATCCACCGCGGCAACCACGCCCTGTCGCTGGAGACGAGCGACCTCTTCGACGCCGCCACCGACACGTTCGCGCGCTTCATCGGCGCGCGGGACGCCGGCCACGCCAACTTCGTCATGACGGGCAACACCACGGACGCCCTGAGCCTGGCCGCCCACGTGATGCGCCAGGAGGAGGGGGTCACGGTCACGACGCTGGCGGAGCACCACAGCAACGACCTGCCCCACCGCGCCGCCGGCGACGTCGTCCACGTCGGCGTGGACGGGCAGGGCCGCATCGTTCTGGACGAGGTGGAGGACGTGCTGCAGGAGCACGACGTGAAGCTGCTGTCGGTCACCGGATGCAGCAACGTCACCGGCTACCTGCCGCCAATCCACGACCTGGCCCGCCTCGCCCACGACGCCGGCGCCCGCATCCTCGTCGACGCCGCGCAGCTCTACGCCCACGTGCCCATCGACGTCAAGCCCGAGGGCCACCCGGAGCACATCGACTTCCTCGCCGCCGCGGGCCACAAGGCGTACGCCCCCTTCGGCAGCGCCTTCCTGTACGGCCCCGCCGACCTGTTCGACGCCGCGCCCCCGTACATGCCCGGCGGCGGCACCGTCGACTGGGTCACCGACGAGGCGGCCTGGTTCACGCGCTCCCCCGACCGCCACATGGGCGGCACCCCCAACGTCACGGGCGTCG
>JANQNI010000297.1 GCA_028289805.1 Thermoplasmatota archaeon
GGCTCCGCCCGCTTCCATGCGCTCGGTTTCATGCGACTGCCTCCAGCAACGCCGGGGCTCCGCCCGCTTCCATGCGCTCGGTTTCATGCGACTGCCTCCAGCAACGCCGGGGCTCCGCCCGCTTCCATGCGCTCGGTTTAATGCGAGTGTCTCCTTCCCCGGCCCGATGGAAGTCTCCGAGGCCGTCAACCAGGCCCAGGCCCACCTGAAAAACGCCATGGAGCAGGCCAAGATGCCCCTGGTCAAGGAGGACCTGATGTACCAGTGGGACAACCAGATCACGGCCCTCGACAACTTCCTCGCCGACACGGAGGTCCTCAAGGACAAGCTCCTGGACCGCGCCCGCGAGAGCCTGCGCAAGGTCAAGAAGGACCTCACCGACGCCGTCATCGCCTTCGAGGCCAAGCAGGCCGGCGAGGAGGTCCCCGACGAGCCCGAGCCCAGCGACGAGGAGTGGGCGGAGGCCTACCTGGACCAGGCCCCCGAGATGCTCAGCCTCGTGCGCGACGCCCTGGAGGAGACCGTCGAGGACGTCAAGGACCTTGTCAAGTGGGAGGAGCCGCTGGCCATCGTCAACGGCTTCCTGGCCGACAGCGAGCCGTTCCAGCACCTCGACCACGAGTTGCAGAAGATCCGCAGCCTCGTGCGCGTCGCCCGTCGCGAACTGAAGGGCAAGATCGACGACGTGTTCCAGCAGTGGCGCGCCGCGGACCTGAAGGCCGCCTGACCTTCAACTCTGGACTGCGTCGCCGTTGCCGCGCGGAAGCTCGGGCGTTGCTCCCGGTGCGGCGGCGTGGCTTTGCCAGGGCGCGCGGTCCGGCGGTTGCGCCGGCCGGCCGCCGGTCGTGGGGGTGAGGTCCCCGCGCAACACGGCCTCCAGCGTCGGCGTCATGTGGACGCGTCGGCGGGCCGTGGAGCGGTCGACCTGGATGAGGCGGGTCCGTTCCAGCCGCTCCAGGTGCCACCGCACGGCGCGGGCGGTGATGCCCAGGTGCCGGCCGACGGCGCGCCACGACAGGTCCGGCTGCGCGTGGACGAGGTGGAGGATCCTCCGGCGCGTCTCACCCTGCGCGCCCACGACGGCGGTCTGCACCTCGGGGGAGGGCACGGTGCTGGGGAAGAAGTGGGTGCGGCGGCCCTCGCGGCGTCGGGTGACGAGGCCGGCATGCACCAACCGCTTCAGGTGGTACTTGGCCGTGTTGCGGTCTATGCCGGCGCGCAGGGACAGCTCGGATGCGCAGACGCCCGCGTTGGATTCGATGCAGTCGAGGAGGCGCGCACGGCCCTCGTGCCAGAGCAGGGGATGCACGCCCCCGGCCGGGTCTCCCTCCACGTTGTCGGTTCGAGCCACCGTGGTTGGACCTGCGGGGGGGATAAGCAGATTGTGGATGGATGGGGTACGCAGGAAACCCTTGATATCTGGCGCCCCGAAGCACGTCCTCCCCTGGATGGAGCCGGGGGTGCTCCTGCAGATCCCTGGGTGGGGAGGGCCTGGCTTTCGGCAGTCCAAGCAAACGTGCGCGATTTGGCTGCTGGCTTGATATAGGTGGAATGGAATCTGGGCGCCCTAGCGTGGCGACTGTGAGATTCGGAGTGACGACCCTGGCCTTGGTGGTGGCCCTGCTGGTTCCGAATGTGGATGCACAGGAGATTGGTGAAGCTTCTCCGTCCGCGTCCGGTCCAGAAAGCTACACATTCTCCTACGGGGTGGAAATGGATGGCCAGCACCGGGACGGCCAGTACCCGCGCTGCGGCCATTTCTTCAACCCCTTCCCCGATCCAACCCTGGAGTGTGTTTGTCCGCTCCCTGGGTCTCCTCCGCTGATCCCCTGCTGGATTGTATAATGAAATCCGTACCCGTCCTCCTCATCGTTTCCGTATGCTTGGTGCCTTCGTTTGCTGCACAGCCTGTGGAGATGCAGATCGTGTCTCTCGATTTGGAGGGTTTTGGGCGCATCGAGGTTGGTTCTCTGTATGCGCGCATCCTTGACGACGGGGGCGTGGATCGGTCCATCGCCCTTCGCGCGGAGCGAATGGTCGTTCAGATTCACCACGATACCTCCGATACGGGCCTGCTGAGTGACCGAAATGAAAATCAGACGGATTACACGTTTTATGATGGCCCTGGGCGGCTGATCACGGATGAGTTCCGGGCGGGTCACGAGGTGCTTGCCACGGCGCAGCAGGGCGCCGCCGAGATTGCGTCGGAGGGGCTCCTGCTCACCACCCATGCCGCGGAGGACGTCACCTGGTCGCTTGGCCCCGCCGCATACGGGCCGGAGGTGATTCCGCTCGGTCCCAATTTCGCAGTTTCAAAAACCGATGGGTTCTTGCAACTGTCTGGGGATTTCCGAATTGCGCTGCGCGAATGGGATGCAACCATCGAGCATCCGGGGGGCAGGGACTCCTTCTGGACGGGGATGCGCTTCGAACCCATCGTTCCGGTCGTCGAGGGTCCAGGCCCCAACTCCATCGGACGATTCGAGTGGCAGGCCGCCGACATCCGGGTGTACAACGGGACGTTTGAAATCAATTTGAACCCGGAGGATACCACGGAGGTGTTCCTCCGGCCCGCCGTAGGTCAGTTCGCCGGCACGGTCACGGCAGAACCCGCGTCCTCCGGCCAGCCGGCGCAAACCTTCGTGGGCGCATACGATGCCGCCATCGACGTTCCCGACGCCGGACAGATGGCCGTTCGCCTCTCCAAGCAAGCACCCGACGCTCCCCCGCCGGTGCAGGACCCTGGTCCCTCCGTGACTCCAGGGTCGGAGGCCG
>JANQNI010000318.1 GCA_028289805.1 Thermoplasmatota archaeon
GGCCGCCGACGCCCCCACCGAACGCGTCGCGCTGGAGGGGGAGGTGGTGGCGTTCGGGGACACGGAGCCCGTCCTCGGCGCCGACGGCCCCCGCTTCCGCGCCGAGGTGCGGCTGCGGACGTCGGACGGCGGCGAGGCCCTCGTGGTCCTCTGGGACGACGTGCTCAAGGCGGTGCGCGACGCGGGGACGGGTCGGTGCTGGGCCTTCTCCGACCTCACGCCCCATCCGGCGCTGGACGGATGGTTCCTCGCAGACGAAGCCACAGCCACTGCGCTCCCGCCGTGATAACAGGGAGCGCGGCCAGCACCGCGAAGCCCAGCAGCCAACTGCCCACCACGTCACTGGCGTGGTGGACCCCCAGCGCCAGCCGGCTCCAGGCCACCCACACCGCCGGCGCCGCCCCCGCCGCCACGACCCACGCACGCCGGGGTGCATGGCGGGCCAGCACGGCGACGGAGCACACCCACAGCAGCCAACTCGTCAGGGCGTGGTTGCTCGGGTAGGCGGCGCTGTCCTCCGCCACCAGGGCCCAGTCGGGCCGGGGCCGGTCCACGACCGCCTTCAGCAGCGTGCCCAGCCCCCACCCCGCCAGGGGCAGGGCCCCCGCGAGGCCGGCGCCGACGACGTCCCGGCGGGCGAGCCCCGCCAGGACCAGGACGGAGACCAGCATCGCCATGGGCGTCCGGTCACCGACCGTCGTGGTGGCCTCCCAGAACCGCAGGCGCTCCCCGTCCACCAGCGCCGACCCCACGGCGGCGTCCACGGCGTCGAGGGCGCCCGCGGCCACCAGCAGCGTCCACGCCGCGAACGCTGCCAGGAGGGCCAGGGCCACGCGCAGGGACCGGTCCACGCCGCGCCACCCCCGACGCCGCTTGAAGCCCTGTCGCATCCGCCCCCGCGCCCTGCACGACCATAGCCCGACCGCGTGCCAGCGCCCCGCATCCAGGCCAAGCGGTCGGGAGCAAAGCCGACCCCTCCGGCGCCTTCTTGAAGGCACCCCGGGTCGGGACCGCCCATGGGCAAGAAGGAAGGCGGCCTCCCCCTGGTCGAGATGAAGACCGAGCGGGGCACCATGACCATCGAGCTGTTTCAAAACGACGCGCCGAAGACCGTCGAGAACTTCCTGAAGCTCATCAACCAGGGCTTCTACGACGGCCTCCACTTCCACCGCGTCCTCGACGACTTCGTCATCCAGGGCGGCTGCCCCCACTCCAAGAAGAAGGGCGACCGCCGCGCCGGCACCGGCGGCCCCGGCTGGACCATCAAGTGCGAGACCCAGAACAACCCCCGCCGCCACGGCCGCGGCGCCCTGAGCATGGCCCACGCCGGCAAGGACACCGGCGGCAGCCAGTTCTTCATCACCCACAGCCCCCAGCCCCACCTGGACGGTGTCCACACCGTCTTCGGCCACGTCGTCGACGGCCTCGAGGTCGTCGACAAGGTGCGCCAGTGGGACGAGATCGTCTCCGTCAAGCAACTGGAGTGAAACCATGAGCCTGCGCATCACCGCCGAAGCCCCCGACGCCGAGCTGGCCACCGAGGTCAAGGAGAAGTTCTTCAAGGCGCTCTACGAGCACGCCGGCAACAAGGTCACCTTCGAGGTGCCCGACGCCGACACCGAGACCGCCGACGCCATCAAGGCGTTCGCCGAGGAGAAGGGCTGCACCGTCACGTCCGAGACCTTCGACGACCCGCTGGATGACGCGGAGCCTGTCTCGTTCTGGTGAACGAGACAGGGTTCGTGGATTCCGCTCCGAGCGCAGCGAAGGGGCGGATGACGCGGAGCCAGTCCGTTTCTGGTGAACCCGGCGGGGTCCCCGACCCCGCGACCTTCACCGCCCGCCACAACCCCATGGTTTCACGTGCGCCGGGTGGATTTCCCGTGCTCTCCCCGCTCCTTCCCCCCTTGGACGCTCCCTCACGGCCATTCCCGGCGGCGCAGGGGCCGCGCCACTCCGACAAACATTAAACCCGGCCGCCCGGGTCGCGCGCCGTATGCGTGTTCGGACCCGCGTCGTTCCACTTCTGGTCGTGGCGCTCCTGTGCCTGACCGTCCTCCCTGCACCCGCGAGCGCCAACCCGACGGTCCCGTACTGCGAGACCGCCGGCCCCGGCGGCACCAGCTCCGCCACGCAGGACCTGGTGATGCCCGAGTTGTGCGAGGCTGTCACCGGTCGCGTCTTCCCCGAGGCGCACCCGCACCCGGCCTACGTGGAGGACACGGAGTACGCCCAGAACTGGGCCCGCGGCTTCGTCAAGGACTTCGTCGGTTACTTCGAGTTCCAGGCGGGCCTCGCCTACATCGAGGCGCAGGCGCCCGACTTCATCGAGGTGCATGAGGTGGCCCAGAGCGCCGGCCTGCCCAAGGCGGACGGCAGCAAGGACCGCTTCCCGATCTACATGGTCGAGGTCAGCAACGAGAACTCGCCCGTGCCCCGCGAGAAGAAACTGAACCTCGTGTTCATGCTGTCCATCCACGGCAACGAGAAGGGCGGCCGCGAGGGCGGCTTCCGCGTCCTGGAGGACCTGGTGCTGGACAAGGGCTTCGCCCACGAGACGGTCATGAACGGCGCCGGCTTCCCCGGCGAGGGGCTGGAGAAGCCCACCGGTGGCAAGGTCCAGGACTACCGCGACTACCTGGACTTCGTCACCCTGTTCCTGTTGTTCCCCAACGCCGACGGCTGGGCCCACGACGAGCCCGAGTACGCCTCGACCCCCTGCCCCGGCCTCGGCGCCCTGTACTGCCGCACGAACGGCGACGGCATCGACATGAACCGCCAACTGCCCACCATGGGGTGGCAGAAGGACGACGCCAGCCACAACGCCGTCGGGGCCCCCGAGCCCACCGGCTACCTCAACTGGCTGGTCGAGCAGGAGCGCGCCGGCCTGGAGTGGAACTACGCCATCGACATCCACGGCATGCTCAACCACAAGAACTTCGGCGCCATCATGCTCCCCGCCGGCAGCTTCACGCCCCAGGAGATGCAGCGCAACATCCGCCTCGCCGAGACGCTCAAGGAGCGCTTCAACGAGGACCAGCACTTCAACGAGTGGCGCACCCTCTTCAGCGCCGCCGAGGCCGCCTGGGCCGCCACCCCCGACCTGTGCGGCCAGGTGGACTGCCCCGCGCCCACGAGCGCCCTGGGCAGCAACAGTCCCTCGGAACTCGCCGGCAGCACGCAGTTCGCCGAGTACTACACCGTCATCGACGCCATCGGCTACACGGACAGCGGCTTCAGCGGCGACTTCTTCGCCCAGAACGGCGGCCTGAACGCCCCCGGCTACGACATCGAGTTGGCCTACAACCACATCACCGTCGACAGCCAGTACGAGGCGGGCAGCCTGTTCAACGACTACCACGTCCACATGGTGCGCCACATCACCAAGAGCTTCCTCGACGCCGCCGGCCTGGACGTCCAGGTGAGCTACGAGACGGGCGGCCTGAAGACCGCGTACATCCTGCCCCGGTACGTCGCCACCAACCTGGACGACGCGCAACAGACCCCCGGCGGCTGGGCCGACCAGAACCCCGGCGACGACGCCTGGGACTACGGTCCCGACCAGCCGTTCTTCACCCGCCCCGCGCGTTACTGGGAGGACCTCCAGCCGTTCCTGTGCCAGGACTGCGGCACCGAGCAGGCCGTCCCCGGCGTCCTGCAGCCCCTCAACGTCGCCGAGCTGAGCCCCGACGTGCTGGACCGCTACGACACCCTCGTCATCCCCGGCACCGCCATCAACCAGTTCGTCGCCGGCGACGCGGGCGAGAACAGCGTCGCCGACGGCGAACCGGACGCCGCCCGACTCCAACTGGTGCTGGACTGGGTCGAGGGCGGCGGCCGCCTCGTCCTGACGGACGCCGGCATGGAGTTCCTGGACCTGGCCGGCGTCACGGACGACGCCGTCGACATGGTCACCCGCTACATGGGCGGCATCCGCATGGACCTCGAACACCCCCTGCTGGAGAAGGTGCGCGGCGGCGTCAAGCAGACCTACGAACCCACGCCCCTGGGCTACGCCGTGGGCGCCAACGCCGCGCCCAACTGGTTCGTCGACCAGGCGGCCTTCCGCGACCTGGGCGGCGACGTGGCCGGCTACCAGTGCGGTGGCCCCAACCTGGGCGAGTCCTGCAACGGCAACGGCGTCAGCCTCGGCCAGCTCGACGTGGGTGAGGGCCGCATCCGCTTCATCGGCGCCCTGCTGCCCGACCCCACCGAGGAGTTCTACCACCCCTACGGCCTGGACAACTACGCCACCACCTTCAGCGGCAACCAGGTGCTGCGCAACCTGCTCGACTGGGACGAGGTGTTCGCCTCCCCGCCCATCGTCATCGAGGCCGACGGCGACATCATCCAGAGCGCCAACGAGCCCGAGGCGACGAACGCCGATGCGGACGAGGCGGGCGCCGGCGGTGACGGAGCGTCCGACAACGGCGCCCCCGGCCCCGGCCTCGTGGTCCTGCTGGCCGCCCTCGGCGCCGCCCTGCTGGTCGCCCGCCGCCGGGAGGAGTAGAACCGTGCGCGCCGTCGCCGCGACCATCGCCCTCGCGCTGCTGCTGGTCGCCCTGGCCGGGTGCGTCGAGGACGCCGGCGACGGCGAGGCCACCCCGGAGGCGGAGGCGCCGGACGGCGTCGAGGAACCCTCAGGCGACGAGGCCCTCTCCGGGTGGGTCTTCGACCCCGCCCTCGCCCCCGTCGTGGGCGCCCACGTCGCCGTCCCCGCCCTCAACGTCAGCACCACCGCCGACGAGCAGGGCCGCTACGCCTTCGACGGCCTGCCGACGGACGAGGTGCTGGTTCTGGTGGTCCAGGCGGACGGCTTCAAGCCCAGCAGCAAGTCCGTGACGCTGGTGCCGGAGACCGCGATGCGCCTCAACTTCACCCTCGCCCCCGTGCCGGTCGAGGTCGCCTACGCGCAGAAGCTGAGCTTCAACGGCCTCGTCGGCTGCGGCGGCGTCCTGAAGGTCAACAACCAGGGCAGCGACCTGGAGTGCGGCACCAGCGCCGCCGTGGACGAGCGCGCCTGGGAGTTCCCCGTCGACGCCGACGTGGCCGGCATCGTCGTGGAGGTGGTGTGGGAGCCCGGCACCCCCGCCGCCGAGCACCTGAACCTCACCGTCGAGACCGTGGGATTCGGCAACTTCGACGAGGTGTTGGCCGGCACCGAGGGCGCCAGCGTCCTGCGCGGCCAGGTCAACGCCTTCCAGAGCCAGCGGTTCTACAGCGACGGCGGCATCGTCCGCGTCACCGTCGACCCGGGCCGCAACACCGCCGACGACGAGACCGGCACCGGCGTCGGCTTCGCCGTCCAGCAACCGTTCGAGGCGTTCGCCACCGTGTTCTACGTCGAACCGCCGCCGCCCGGATACAGCATCGTCGACGGGTGAACCCCATGATCCGCGCGCGTCCCACCCTGCACCCGCTGCCCGTCCTGCTTCTGCTGCTTCCCGCGCTGTCCGGCTGCCTCGGCGTGGACGACGCGGGCGCCGGGACCCCGGAGGTTCCGGACGCCGCCGGCGACGCAGGCGGGGTGGGCGCGGAGCCCCCCACCAGCGAGGCTGGCACGGTGCTCGGCGTCGTGCTGGACGAGGTGCTGCGCCCCGTCGCCGGCGCCACCGTGACGGCCGTCCCCGCCGGCGGGAGCGACGCGGCGCCCCCCGCGGCGACCGCGGACGAGAACGGCGCCTTCCTCCTCGTCCTGCCCCCCGGCGAGCACGCCCTGCGGTTGGAGGCCGACGGCTTCGAGCCCCACGCCGAGACCGTCACCGTCCACGCCGGCCAGCGCACCGACCTCGACGTCGCCCTCGACCGCCTCCCCCCGCCGCCCCTGGTGGAGGTGCAGAGCTTCCAGGGCTTCATCCAGTGCGACGTCATCGTGCAGCCGACGCACCAGCACGGCAACGGCCACCAGCACAACAACCAGCGCTGCGACGAGGCGCTGCTGGAGGCGGACCGGCACGTCTGGGACCTCCCCGTGCGCCCCAGCCCCGACGGCATCGTCGTGGAGGTCGCGTGGGAGCCCAACCACGAACTGGCGCGCTTCCTGTACGTCCGCGTCGAGGCCGAGGACGGCACGCTGCTGGCCGACCACGAGGCCCCCGGCCCCCTGCGCATCCACGTCGCCCGCGGCCAACTCTACCAGCACGTGGAGGGCGGCGGCACCCTGCGCGTCGTCGCCATCGTCGGCACCGGCGAGCACAGCGGTGGCAACGACCTCGGCGTCGCCGTGCAGTTCCAGCAGGAGTTCGAGGCGTTCGCCAGCGTCTTCTACGGCCAGCGGCCGCCGCCCGACTACTTCCTGCTGCGGTAGCCTTACGGGCCCCGCCCCGCCTGCGCGGGCCGTGCGCCCCCGCGTCCCGTCCGCCGTCCTCCCCGTCCTGCTCCTGGCGACCCTCGCCCTCTCCGGCTGCGCCGTGCAGCGCGAAGCGCCCGGATTCGACGGCGCGGGCGCCCACGACCTGGTCGCCGGCCTCGTCACCAACGACGACGACACGCCCCGCTACCGCATCCCCGGCACCGAGGGGCAGGCCACCGGCGCGGCGTGGCTGTGGGACCGCATGGAGGCCGACGGCTGGAGCCGGGGCTGGCACAACGTCACCGGCAGCGACTACCAGGAGCGCAGCGCCCCCTACATCGACGCCTACCGCGCCCCCGGCGCCTGCTCCGAGGAGGACGCCGCCCAGGTGCCGGACCTGGTCTTCTACAACCCCTGGGCCCGCTACGACCACCCCGCCACGGACGACACCCTGCTCCTGGCCGCCCACTGGGACAGCAAGGAGGACGCCGAGGAGGGCGGCCCGGTGCTGGGCGCCAACGACGGCGCCAGCGGCGTCGGCCTCCTGCTGCGCCTCCTCCAGCACGTGGCCGACGGCGACCTGGAGCCTCCCGTGGACCTGGTGGTGGCGTTCTTCGACGGCGAGGACGGCTTCGAGGACTGCCACCCCCTGGCCGGCAGCATCCCCTTCGCCCAGGACGAGCCCGCCGGCCCCATCGACCGCATGATCCTGCTCGACATGGTCGGCGACCCCGACGCCCGCTTCGTGCGCGAGACGCGCAGCGAGGAGGCCGACCCCGAAT
>JANQNI010000007.1 GCA_028289805.1 Thermoplasmatota archaeon
CGCGGGCGCCTTCGACCTCGAGGTCGGCGAGCGCGCCACCTTCGCCCACGTCCGCGTCGTCGGCGCGGGGACCGAACAGCGGCCCCCCACGACGCCCGCCCGCCTCGGCGCCGCCGCCCGCCTGCTGGACGCGGACGCCGTGCGGGCGTTCCACGCGACGCCCTCCGGCCCCCGCATGGCCTACCACGCCTCCCTGTCCGCCACCGTGGACGCCGCCGTGCTGGGCGCGGTGCTGGAGCGCGTCGCGCAGGCGGTGCCCGAGGCCGCCGGCCACGTCGCCCTGCTGCGGCGGGAGGCGGCGCTGCGGCAGTGGAGGGCCCCATGAACGACGGTATGAACGACGGTCCGCGCGACCGGGTCGTCGGCCGCATCCTCCCCCTCAGCGACCAGGACGCGCTGAGCCTGCGCTTCGTCACCCGCGACCGCGACGCCCTGCGGGTGGGCAACTTCGTCACCTACGACCACGACGGCCAGCGCGTGCTGTGCCGCGTCACCCACCGCCGCAACCTCGACGCCCCGCCGGCGTCGTTCTACGGCGACCCCGCGTTGCACCCCGACGACCTGCTGCGCTTCACGGGCGCCCCCGAGGGCCTCCTGGGGGACTTCGTGGTCGAGGCCGCCGTCCTGGGCACCAAGCGCGGCCCCACCTTCCGCGCCCCCCGCGACCCGCCCCCCGTCGGCGGCGCCGTGGCCCTCGCCGACGATGCCTACCTCGAGCACTGCATCAACAAGGTCCCCTACGCCGACGCCGACACCGGCGCGCGCGTCCCCGGCGGCCTGCACGTGGGCCACGTCCTCGACCGCGGCGAGCGCGTCAAGGTCGTGCTGGACGCCGACGCCATCCTCTCCACCCACCTCGCGGTGCTCGCGGCCACCGGCCAGGGCAAGAGCTACACCACGGGCGTCGTGCTGGAGGAACTGCTGCGCGGCCACCAACGCCACCCGATCCTGGTCTTCGACTTCCACGCCGAGTACCCCGCCATGCAGGACGCCGCCAGCGTCCTCGCCGACCCCGAGGACGGCTACGCGCCCGAGGTGGACGTGCGCACGGAGGCCGACCTGCGCATCCCGTTTTCGGAACTGGAACTGGACGACGTGATGGCGCTGCTGCCCGGCCTGACGGACAACATGGTCGGCGTCGTCACCCAGGCGTACCGCGCCTGGCAGGGCGCCGGCGTCCTGACGCGCGCCGAACTGCTGGCCGCCATCGACGAACTGGAGGAGAACAGCAAGCACCACCCCGGCACCGTCCAGGCGGTCCACCGGCGCTTCGAGCAGCACGTCCTGCGCAAGGGCTACCTCGTCGACGGCGCCGGCGACGACCTGGACGGCCTCGTGCGCCCCGGCCGCATGACCGTGCTGAACCTCTCCAACCTCGGCGACCGGGAGCAGGAGGGCCTCGCCAACGTCCTGATGAACCTCGTCCTGAAGGCCCGCCGCCTCACCAAGACGGGCCAGGTGGGCGACCGTCGCTTCTTCGACCTCCCCTACCCCGTGCTGCTCGTCGTGGAGGAGGCCCACCGCATCGCGCCGCCGGGCAACGAGAAGCGCAGCACCCGCACCCTCGGCACCATCCTGTCGGAAGGCCGCAAGTTCGGCGTCGGCGCCGTCATCGTCACCCAGCGCCCCGGCAAGGTGGACTCCAACATCCTCAGCC
>JANQNI010000010.1 GCA_028289805.1 Thermoplasmatota archaeon
TCGGGGGGCGTGCGCCCGCACGGGACCTCCTGGGCTGGCGAACCGCTTCAAGGTTGCCGGAGGGCCGCAGGGTGGGTAGGTGCACCCTACAGAACCAGCCCAACATCCGCCGTGCAAACCCCACCGCGAGTTCTGCAATTGCGTTCACGCCCCCTTCGTCGCGTCCACCGTGACGCCCCGGCGGATGCAACGACCTTGACTTCGCGGACCGGCTGCGGTTCCTGCTCAGGCGCGCGCCTGTTCCAGCATGCTCCAGTCCTGCGCCTGGGCCCATGCGTCGAATCCGCGCCAGGGCACGTCGGGGAACGCGGCCTGCAACTCGGCAAGGTCCACGTTGTATCCGACGCGGTCGAACCATTCGTACATGAGGGCCACGTCCTCGCGTTGTTCGCGTACTGCATCCAGGGGGATGAAGGCGTGCTCGATGGTCCGTCCCGTGGCCGCACTCAACATGGCGGCCATGTCGGCGGGGGTGGATTCGTCGGAGGCGATCTCGATGCGGCGGCCGGCGTAGGCGTCGGGGTCGGCCAGGACGGTGGCGGCCACGGCGCCGATTTCGCGCACCTCGACGGTTTGGAGGCTGCGGTCGCTGGGCAGGGAGAGTTCCAGCCTCCCCCCGGCGAGGGCGGGAGTCATCCAGGGCGTGGTGAGGTTCTCGCGGAAGAAGACGGGGGCGACGACGGCGTGGCGCACGCCGCGCTCGCGCAGGTGGGCCTCGACGCGGGCCTTGCTGTCGAAGTGGGGGATGCCGGTGTCCTGGTCGGCGCCGCCGACGGAGGTGTAGACGAGGTAGTCGACGCCGGCGTCGGTGCAGGCGTCCACGGCGGCGACGCCTTGCTGGGCCTCGGCGTCGGTTCCTTCCTCGAAGGGGGTTCCCATCAGGAAGGCGGCGCTCGCGCCCTGGGCGGCGCTGCGCAGGGAGGCGGGGTCGTGGAAGTCGCCCCGGACGACCTGGGCGCCGCGGGCGGCGAGGGCGAGGGCTGCGGGGGCGGTGGGGTCGCGGGTCATGGCGCGCACGGCGTGTCCGCCGTCCAGCAGGGCACGGGCGACGGCGCCGCCTTGTTGTCCGGTGGCGCCGGTGACGAGGATGGGGGGACGCATGGAGGGGCTCCTGGCGGCCGGGCCGCCACGTCCCCCACGCAGGGCCGTGCATGGTCGCGCCGGTCCGTCCCGGCGGGGGGCGGGTCGCGCGGCCGCCGCTTCGACGGTAAGTCGGAAACCTTCAAGACCGGTCGGCCCAGTCGCATCCCCTCTGCGCCTCGACAAGGGATTTATACCCCCCCTTCCTCGGCGGCGCTTGCATCAGGGAACCAGGGGTAGGCCGTGCCCCGCCGTTCCGCTGAGGAGAAGCCACGCTGGCAGAGTCTCAGGTGATCCCTTGACTGACGAAGACCTCCGTTTCAACGTCCTGAACCACGAGATCGTGCCGCTGCACGAGATCCTCCCCGAAGATGAGGTCGCTCCCCTGCTGGAGACCTACGACATCGTCAAGGAGCAACTGCCCAAGATCAAGAGCTCGGACCCCGCCGTGAAGGTCGTGGGTGCCAAGCCGGGCCAGGTCGTCCGCATCACCCGCGCCAGCCCCACCGCCGGCCGCTTCACCGCATACCGCCTCGTCGTCGAGGCCATCTAAGGAGCCTTTCCCATGCGCGAACTCGTCGACGCGTTCTACGATGAACGCTCCATCGTGAACCACCACATCGCCTCGTACAACGACTTCGTGGCGCACCGCCTCCAGCACGTCATCGACAACATCCGCATCGGGGATGACGAGACGGCGGAGCGGGGCGTCGTGCAGACGGACATCGAGGGGTACTACATCAAGCTCGGCAAGATCAACGTCGGGCGCCCCGTGGTCAAGGAGGCCGACGGGTCCCTGCGGCCCCTGACGCCGATGGAGAGCCGCCTGCGCAACCTCACCTACCAGGCTCCCCTGAGCCTGGAGTTCATCCCCGTCATCGACGGCATCGAGCACGAGCCGGAGCTGGTCCAGGTGGGCCGCCTGCCCATCATGGCCCACTCGGCGCACTGCAACATCAACCGCAAGGTGCTGGAGGACACGGAGGGCCGCCCCCTGGGCGACGACGAGTACAAGGCGAAGCTCGTCGA
Organism: Thermoplasmatota archaeon; assembly: GCA_028289805.1. Taxonomy (GTDB): domain Archaea; phylum Thermoplasmatota; class E2; order JACPAO01; family JAHFTW01; genus JANQNI01. The sequence continues at coordinate 2,110 of JANQNI010000010.1, forward strand.
GTTGCAGGAGGACGCCCTGGACCCCGGCGGATACTTCATCAGCAACGGCACGGAGCGCGTGCTGATCACCCTGGAGGACCTGGCCCCGAACCGCGTCCTGGTCGAGAAGGCGACGCGCTACGGCACCGACGTGGAGATCGCCAAGGTGTTCTCCCAGCACGAGGGCTACCGCGCCCTCGTCGTCGTGGAGCGCAAGAAGGACGGCGACCTGATGGTCACCGTGCCCAGCGCCAGCGGCCAAATCCCCCTCGTCATCCTGCTGCGTGCCCTGGGCATGGAGTCGGACGAGGAGATCGTCCACGCCATCCAGAGCGACGAGAAGATGGAGCCCCTGATCCTGGGCAACATCGAGTCCGCCGCCGAGGAGTACGGCGTCGCCACCCGCGAGGAGGCCATCGCCTACCTCGGCAAGCGTCTGGCCGGCGGCCAGGCGAAGGAGTACCGGGTCAAGCGCGTCGAGGCGCTCATGGACCGCAACCTCCTGCCCCACCTGGGCCAGGAGCCCGAGGACCGCATCACGAAGGCCATCTTCCTCGCCCGCATGGGCCAGAGCGTCTTCGAGCTGTACCTGGGCCTGCGCGAGGAGGACGACAAGGACCACTACTCCAACAAGCGCCTCAAGCTCGCCGGCGACCTGATGGAGGACCTGTTCCGCGTCGCCTTCATGGCCCTGTGCAAGGACCTGAAGTACCAGCTGGAGCGCGCCCACGCCCGCAACCGCGACGTGAAGATCCAGACCGCGGTGCGCGCCGACGTCCTGACCCAGCGCCTGCTGCACAGCCTCGCCACCGGCAACTGGGTCAGCGGCCGGGCCGGCGTGAGCCAGCTCCTGGACCGCACCAGCAACCTCGCCGCGCTGAGCCACATGCGCCGCGTGACGAGCCCCCTGACGCGCAGCCAGCCCCACTTCGAGGCGCGTGACCTGCACTCGACGCAGTGGGGCCGCCTGTGCCCCAACGAGACCCCCGAGGGTCCCAACTGCGGCCTGGTGAAGAACCTCAGTCTCTGCGTCGAGATCAGCGAGGGCTTCCCGGACCGCGAGGTCGAGCGCGTCCTGCGCGACTTCGGCCTGCGCCCCGTCGAGCGCGACGCCCCCGGCGCCCAGGTGTTCCTCAACGGCGACCTGGTCGGCCTGCACGAGGACAGCCAGGACCTCGTCCAGCGCATCAAGGAGCGCCGCCGCGCCGGCCTGCTCTCCAACGAGGTCAACGTCTACCACGACGACGACTCCAACGCCGTCTTCCTCAACTGCGACGCCGGCCGCGTCCGCCGCCCCCTGCTGGTGGTCGAGGGCGGCGCCCTGCGCTACAACGAGGAGTACCAGAAGGACGTGCTGGAGGGCCGCCTGAAGTGGAGCGACCTCGTCAACGAGGGCTGCATCGAGTACATCGACGCGGAGGAGGAGGAGAACCTCTACATCGCCGTCGACGCCGAGCACGTCGAGGCGGACCACACGCACTGCGAGATCGACCCGATGGTCATCCTCGGCATCGGTTCCAGCCTCGTGCCGTACCCCGAGCACAACAGCAGCCCCCGCATCACCATGGGCGCGGGCATGGGCAAGCAGAGCCTCGGCTTCGGCGACGCCAACTACCGCATCCGCCCCGACACCCGCGGCCACCTGCTGCACTACCCGCAGGCGCCGCTGGTGCAGACCCACGCGACGAAGTACATCAACTTCAACGAGCGCCCCGCCGGCCAGAACTTCATCGTCGGCGTGATGTCGTTCCACGGCTACAACATGGAGGACGCCATCGTCATGAACAAGGCGTCCATCGAGCGTGGCATCGGTCGCTCCACGTTCTTCCGCACCTACTCCACCGAGGAGCGCCGCTACCCCGGTGGCCAGGAGGACCGCTTCGAGCGCCCCGACCCCGAGTGCCGCGGCGTGCGCCCCGAGGAGATGTACACGTACATCGAGGAGGACGGCCTCATCTCGCCCGAGCGCCCTGTGCGCGGCGGCGACGTGCTCATTGGCAAGACGAGCCCGCCCCGGTTCCTGGAGGAGCCCACGGACTTCCTGACGCCCCAGAAGCGCCGCGAGACCTCGGTCACCGTGCGCCACGGCGAGAAGGGCCACGTGGACACCGTGATGCTCACCGAGAGCGTCAACGGCAGCCGCATGGTCAAGATCAAGGTGCGCGACCAGCGCATCCCCGAGCTGGGCGACAAGTTCGCCAGCAAGCACGGCCAGAAGGGCGTGCTGGGCCTCATCGTGCCCCAGGAGGGCATGCCGTTCGACGAGTTCGGCATCACCCCCGACATCGTCGTCAACCCCCACGCCATCCCGAGTCGGATGACCGTCGCCCACGTGCTGGAGATGATCGGCGGCCTCGTCGGCTCCATGGAGGGCCGCTTCATGGACGGCACCGCATTCACCGGCGAGGACGACGAGGAGGTGCTCCGCAGCGCGCTGCTGGCCAACGGCTTCAAGCACAACGGCCGCCGCCGCCTGCACGACGGCCAGACGGGCCGCATGTTCCAGGTGGACATCTTCGTGGGCTGCATCTACTACCAGAAGCTGCACCACATGGTGTCCGGCAAGATCCACGCCCGGTCCCGCGGTCCCGTGCAGATTCTGACCCGCCAGCCCACCGAGGGTCGTGCCCGCGACGGTGGCCTGCGCTTCGGTGAGATGGAGCGCGACGCCCTCATCGGCCACGGCGGTGCCATGGTCATCAAGGACCGTCTCCTGGACGAGTCCGACCGCACCGTCCAGTACGTGGACGCCAAGAGCGGCTTCATCGGCATGCTGGACCGGCGCGGCTTCTACCGCAGCCTCTCCAGCGGCGACGACGCCGACATCCACCCCGTGGAGATGAGCTACGCCTACAAGCTCCTGATGGAGGAGTTGCAGGCGCTGATGATCGCACCCCGCATGCGCCTGGAGAGCATCGCTTAGGAGGACCCCCCATGAACCCGACCCTCACCAACCAACCCAAGAAGATCGGCTACATGGAATTCGGGCTCCTGAGCCCGAAGGAAGTGCGTGGCCTCTCCGCCACGAAGATCATCACGGCCGACACGTACGACGACGACGGCTTCCCCATCGAGATGGGCCTGATGGACCCCCGCCTGGGCGTCATCGAGCCCGGCCTGCGCTGCAAGACCTGCGGCCAGAAGGTCGGCGACTGCCCCGGCCACTTCGGCCACATCGACCTGGCCATGCCGGTCATCCACGTCGGCTGCGCGCGCACCGTGCGCGACATCCTGCGCTCCTCCTGCCGCGGCTGCGGCAAGGTCCTCTTCAGCGAGCGCATCCGCGAGGAGTACGACCGCATCCTGGCCAGCTACCTCAACGAGGGCAAGGACGCCAGCGTCCTGGCCAAGAAGGTCGCCAAGGACGCCAGCAACGTCACGGTCTGCCCCCACTGCGGCCGCGAGCACGGCGCCATCGACGTCGACAAGCCGACCACGTTCCGCGAGAACGGCCACAAGATGACCCCCAGCGAGGTGCGCGAGTGGCTGGAGAAGGTGCCCGACGAGGACTTGCCCCTGCTGGGCCTCAACCCCGCCGTGTGCCGCCCCGAGTGGATGGTCCTAACCGTCCTGCCCGTGCCGCCCGTCACCATGCGCCCCAGCATCACGCTGGAGTCCGGCGAGCGCAGTGAGGACGACCTGACGCACAAGCTGGTCGACGTCATCCGCATCAACCAGCGCCTCCAGGAGAACCGCGACGCCGGTGCTCCGCAGCTCATCGTCGAGGACCTGTGGGAGTTGTTGCAGTACCACATCACGACGTACTTCGACAACCAGACGGCCGGCATCCCGCCCGCCCGCCACCGCAGCGGTCGCCCGCTGAAGACCATCAGCCAGCGCCTGAAGGGCAAGGAGGGCCGCTTCCGCAGCAACCTCTCCGGCAAGCGCGTCAACTTCAGCGCCCGCACGGTCATCAGCCCCGACCCGAACCTGAGCATCAACGAGGTCGGCTGCCCCATCCAGTGCGCCCGCGAACTGACCGTGCCCGTGCGCGTCACGCCGGCCAACTTCGCCCACTGCCAGGAGCTGATCCTGCGCGGCAACGACCCCGAGGCCCCCGCCGGCAAGCTGTACATCCCCGGCGTCAACTACGTGCGCCGCGCCGACGGCCGCCGCGTCAAGGTCACGGACAAGAACTGCGAGGAGGTCGCCAAGCGCCTAGACGTCGGTTCCACGGTCGAGCGCCAGCTCAACGACGGCGACGTCGTCCTGTTCAACCGGCAGCCCACCCTGCACCGCATGAGCATGATGGCGCACACCGTGCGCGTCATGCCGGGCAAGACCTTCCGCTTCAACCTGCCCTGCTGCCCGCCCTACAACGCCGACTTCGACGGCGACGAGATGAACATGCACATCCTGCAGGGCGAGGAGGCGCGCTCCGAGGCGGAGATCCTGATGAAGGTGCAGGAGAACATCCGCAGCCCCCGCTTCGGCGGCCCCATCATCGGCGCCATCCACGACCACATCAGCGGCAACTTCCTGCTGACGTGGAACTTCTTCAACGCCGACGCCAAGGGCGCCAAGCTGCCCATCGAGGACGCCACGCAGGTCCTGGCCCGCGTCGGCTTCCGGGGCCAGGCGCCGCCGGTCTTCTCGGAGAAGGACGAGCGCGGCGAGGTGCGCAAGTACGTCTGGGGCAAGGACCTCTTCAGCACCCTGCTGCCCGACGACCTGAACCTGCAGTTCCGCGCCGCCGCCTGCCCCCCCGGCATGAGCGAGGAGGAGGCGCGCAAGCCGGAGAACGACTACTGGGTCGTCATCGAGGACGGCCAGCTCGTGGCCGGCGGCATCGACGAGAAGTCCATCGCCAGCTTCAAGGGCGTCATCCTGGACGCCATCAGCCGCAAGCACGGCAACGCCCGCGCCCGCGAGTTCCTGGACAAGGTAACGAAGATCGGCAACGGCTTCCTGACCCTGCGCGGCTTCAGCACCAGCATCGACGACGAGGACATCCCGGACTCGGCGCGCGAGGAGATCGACGAGAAGGCCGCCGAGACGCGCCGCCGCGTCGACGCCCTCGTGGCCTCCTACGCCGACGGCACCCTCCAGGCCCTCCCCGGCCGCACCATGGAGGAGACGCTGGAGATGGAGATCATGCGCGAGACCGGCCAGGCCCGTGACGGCGCCGGCGAGGTCGTCGCCAGCCAGGTGGGCATGACCAACAGCGCGGTCCTGATGGCCCGCTGCGGCGCCCGCGGTTCCATGCTGAACCTGTCCCAGATGGCCGGCATGGTCGGCCAGCAGGCCGTGCGCGGCGAACGCATCAAGCGCGGCTACAAGAACCGGACGCTGCCCCACTTCAGGTGGGGGGACCTGGGCGCCAACGCCAAGGGCTTCGTGGCCAGCAGCTACAAGGTCGGCCTGACGCCCACGGAGTACTTCTTCCACTCCATGGGTGGTCGTGAGGGCTTGGTGGACACGGCCGTCCGCACGAGCCGGTCCGGGTACATGCAGCGCCGCCTCATCAACGCCCTGGAGGACCTGAAGGTCGCCGCCGACGGCAGTGTCCGCAACACCGCCGGCACCCTCATCCAGTTCCAGTACGGTGAGGACGGCATCGACCCCACCCGCTCCGCCGGCGGCGAGGGCATCGACTACGACTTCGTCTTCACCGAGGTCGAGCGCAGGTCCAAGAAGGGCAAGAAGGGAGGTGCCTGAGCATGGCGAGCCCCCAGACCATCAAGTCCTACGTCAACACCTACGGCTTCGACAAGGAGACCGCCGAGCGCATCGCGGAGCACTTCACCGTCACGCAGGCCAAGAGCGCGACGAAGAAGGACTTCATGGACGCCGGCTTCACCGGCAACGAGGTCGAGGACATCCTCTACAAGCTCGGCAAGGCCAAGCGTGAGGCGGCCGCCCGCCGCACCACCCGCCGCGCCGTCGAGGACGACCGCGACTACGAGCCGCTGGTGGAGCGCAAGGACGACCGGTCCGCCGCCCTGCTGAAGAAGGACGAGACGGTCTTCGCCGAGGCGCAGAAGCTCGGCGTCACCCTGCCGCAGGCCGTCGTGCGCCGCATCGTCGACGGCGCCGAGGACCGCGGCTTCACCGACGCCCAACTCAAGGAGGTCACGCAGCTCGCCGTGGCGGAGTACCAGCGCAGCAGCGTCGACCCCACCGAGGCCGCCGGCATCGTCTCGGCCCAGTCCATCGGCGAGCCCGGCACGCAGATGACCATGCGCACGTTCCACTTCGCCGGCGTGGCGGAGATCAACGTGACGCTCGGCCTGCCCCGCCTCATCGAGATCGTCGACGCCCGGCGCCAGCCCTCGACGCCGACCATGACCATCTTCCTGGAGGCGGAGGTCAAGGCGGACCGCAAGGCGGCCACCGCCATCGCCAACCGCATCGAAACCAGCACCCTGGGTGACGTGGCCGACATCAACGCGGACCTCGCCAACCTGGAGATCCACGTCGTGCCCCGCAAGGACATGATGGAGGAGAAGGAGATCGTCGAGGACGAGGTCTACGACGCCGTGCGGCGCGTCCGGAAAATCCAGGCCAAGGAGCCCGAGAACGGCGAGATCCTCGTCACCCTCGGCGAACCCAACTACAAGAACCTCCAGAAGGCCGTCGAGGACCTGCGCAAGGTCAAGGTGAAGGGCATCGACGGCATCAAGCGCCTCGTCATCCGCAAGGACGAGAAGGAGGGCGGGTACATCCTCTACTCCGAGGGCAGCAACCTGCGCGAGATCCTCGAGGTGGAGGGCGTGGACAAGCCCCGCGTCGTCACCAACGACATCCTGCAAATCCAGGAGGTCCTCGGCATCGAGGCGGCCCGCGTCGCCATCGTGCGCGAGGCCGACGCCACCATGCGCGGCCAGGGTCTCCAGGTGGACCAGCGCCACCTGATGCTCGTCGCCGACGTCATGACCGCCGACGGCGAGGTCAAGGCCATCGGCCGCCAGGGCGTCTCCGGCCAGAAGTCCAGCATCCTGGCGCGCGCCGCCTTCGAGATCACCGTCGACCACCTGCTCCAGGCGGGCATGATCGGCGAGGTCGACCCCCTCAACGGCGTCGCCGAGAACATCATCGTGGGCCAGCCCGTCAACCTCGGCACCGGCGCCGTGCGCCTCGCCGTCGACGCGGGCAAGCTGAACGAGCTGCGGCAGACCATGCCGGAGCCCAAGAACACCATCCCCGAACCGGAGGAGGAAGAGCTTTTCTCCGGGGATGACGCCTTCGCGGCCGTGGTCGCGGGCGGCGGTTCCGAAGAGGCGCCGGAAGCGCCTGCCGACCAAGAGGAGGCCTAAACCATGGACGTACAACGTAGCCTGAGAACCGCGGTCGCCACGGGCAAGGTGCTGATCGGCGCCGACCAGACCCAGAAGGCGGTCCGCAACGGGGAGGCCAAGCTGGTCATCCTCAGCA
>JANQNI010000110.1 GCA_028289805.1 Thermoplasmatota archaeon
AGGACGACGGTGCCGGCGACGTACAGCAGCGCTGCGATGCCGAGGGCGGCGTCCTTGCTCAGCAGGAAGCCGAGGCCCCACGCGACGGGGGCCAGGAACAGGAGGGCGTCGAGGCCGAGGGAGACGACCACGAGGAAGGCGCCGACGTTGAGGACGACCTGCGCCGAGAGGACGGCGGCGAGCAGGGACGGTCGGCGCGGCGCGTCCGGATCCACGCGGACCAGCCGGCGCCGGTGCTTATGGTCCTATGCGTCAGACCTTGGAACCGTCCGGCGGCCGGGCGCGGGGAGACGACTACGCGTTGAGGGTCTTGGTCGGCGCCACCGTGGGGTAGCTGACGACGCGGAACCAGAACTGGTCGATGGCCCGGATGGCCTCCACGAAGCGGTCGAAGTCGACGGGCTTGGTGACGTAGGCGGCGGCCTGGAGCTTGTAGCTGCGCAGGATGTCCTCCTCCGCCTTGCTCGTGGTCAGGACCACGACGGGGATGGTGCTCAGCACCTCGTCGGCCTTGACCTCCTCCAGCACCTCGCGACCGGACTTGCGCGGCATGTTGAGGTCGAGGAAGATGATGTCGGGGCGGGGGGCGTTGGCGTACTCCCCCTCCTGGCGCAGGAACGCCATCGCCTCGACGCCGTCGCGTACGATGTGGGGACGGTTCTCCACCTTGGAGTCCTCCAGCGCGGCGAGCGTCAGCTCGACGTCGTTGGGGTTGTCCTCGGCAAGGAGGATCTCGATGGCGTTGGATGTGGGATTCATGGTTGGTCTCCGGGGGATTCGGCGGGGAGGAGGAAGTGGAACGTGGAACCGACGCCGACCTCGGACTCGACCCAGACGCGGCCACCGTGGCGCTCGACGATCTTCTGCACGATGGCGAGTCCGAGTCCGGTGCCCTCGCCGTCGTACTTCTGCTCCAGGCGTTGGAAGATGACGAAGATGCGTTCGTGCTGGTCCTCGGGGATGCCCTTGCCGTTGTCGCGGACGCGGAAGTGCCAGTGGCGGCCCTCCAGGACCGCGTCGACGTGGACGTGGGGGGAACGGTCGGCGTGGCGGTACTTGATGGCGTTGCGCAGGAGGTTCCCGAAGACCTGGCGGAGCTGGCTGCGGTCGGCGACCAGGGTCGGCAGGGCGCTGCGCTCGACGCGGCCCTTCGTCTCCCGCAGGATGACCTTCAGGTCGGCGACCTCCTCGTCGAAGAGGGCGCCGACGTCGACGGGTTCGCTGTGGGCGCTGCCGGTGCTGACGCGGCTGTAGGCCAGCAGGTCGCCGATGAGGTTCTGCATCCGCACGGAGCCGTCGACGGTCTTCTGGATGTAGCGGCGGCCCTGGTCGTCCAGTTGCTCGCCGTAGCGTCGCTCCAGGAGCTGGCTGAAGCCGCTGATGGTGCGCAGGGGCTCCTGCAGGTCGTGGCTGGCGATGTAGGCGAAGTGCTCCAGGTCCTGGTTGCTGCGCTCCAGGTCGCGGCGGGCGCGCTCCAGCACCTCCACCTCGGTCTCGGCCAGGGCGGTCTGGCGCTGGAAGCCGTAGGTGGCCACCACCAGGAACAGGGTCGCAACCACCAGGAACGACGCGATGTATACAGCCGCCGTCAGTCCGAGGGGGGGCACCACGAGGGCCCAGACGTGGCCGCTCAGGAACACGATGGCCAGCAGCGCGCCGTAGAGGACGGTGACGGCCGTGAGGGCGAAGCGGTAGTTGACGAGGGCGTTGCGCAGGCCGGTCTTGCCGACGACGCTGCGCAGCCGCCGCTCCTGGCTGTAGCCGTAGAGGCCGGCGCCGGCGGGGACGAACAGGGCGGCCAGGGCGGTGGGCAGGAGGCTCGCCGTGGGGGCGACGGCCTCGACGCTGCCCAGGTGGACGCTGTAGTGGCCGGGGCCGTGCGTGGCAAGCACCTCGGCGGGGACGGTGAAGATGGTCGTGCTGCCTTCGGTGCGCACCTCGACGGCCTCGGAGGGGATGGTGGAGCCGTTGGGCGCCTGGACGCCCATCACGTCCATCCGCTCCGCCAGCACGAACTCCAGCCCGGGTCGCCCCCCGTCGAAGGGCTGGAAGGGGACGTCCATGCCCAGCCGGTACGACGCCTCCACCTCCCCGGGGAACACGGCGCGGTCCGTCAGGGCCCACTCGGCGGCGACGGGCAGGCCGTCGAACTGGACGGCGATGTTCGTCGTCTCCGCCGTGAACGCCTGGGCGCGCGTCGGGTTCGTGGCGAGCTGGTTCTGGAGTTGGGCCCGGTCGTCGAAGTACCAGGAGATGCGCAGCCGCTCCTGGCCCGGTTGCAGGTCCATGCCCGCAGCGACGGGCTCCGGGTCCAGCTGCGTGGTGGTGGCGGAGTTGAAGACGGGCACCTCGGAGGAAATGTTCCTGGCGCCGTCGAGGAAACGGAACGTCTGGACAAAGTCGACGGGGGGGAACTCCTCTCCGAACGTGTTGATGGTCTGCTGGACGGCCCGCGTGGCCTCGAAGGAGACCGAGACGTGGGCGGCGCCGGGAGGGACGGGCAGGTCCAGGACGGCCTCCAGGCATCCCGTCTCGTCGCTTCCCTCCTCGAAACGGAAGCCCCCCGGGACGAGGGTGACCTCGGCCGACCCGCAGCCGCCCGTGGGTTCCACCAGCCCGGTGCCGGGATCCTGCGTCACGGGGTCGCGCATGTCCGTGTACGCCCGGAGGTCGTCCAGGGAGACCTTGGCGTCCACGACCAGCCGTGCCCCCAGGAAGGAGACGCCGGACTGTGCCTCCGCGGGGGGCAGGGTGGAGACCGCCACGAGCACGAGCAGGGCGCCGAGGGCGAGACCGGGACGGCTCAAGCCCGCACCCCCCGTATGCTGCGCACACGGTCGGCGAGGTCGGGACCCATCAG
>JANQNI010000147.1 GCA_028289805.1 Thermoplasmatota archaeon
GCGGTGCCGCCGCCGACGGGGCGCCGGCCGGGGCAGGGGACGTGGGCGCCGCCCTGCCAGCGGCCGACGCAGGTGCGCTCGGACGAGACGGTCCACGCGAACGGCCCCGACGGCCGCAGCGTGTGCAGGGCGCCGTCGTCGTCCACGGCGACGATGCGGGCCTCGGTGCCGTCCCAGGAGGCGTCGAGGACGTGCAACCGCTGCGCTTCGGGCGTCATGGGCGCTGCCAGGGACGGCGGTCGAGGACGAAGTCCGCCACGGCGGGGGCCCAGAAACCACCGGCGTTGGCGGGGTCGGCGAGGACGCGGTGGGTGCGCAGGGCGGCCTGGACGTGCTTGCCGAGGCCAATCTTGGGTGCGGCGGTGGCGAGGTGCTCGTGGGGTCGGCGGTCGCGCACGGCCACCTCCACGCGCAGCCGGCCGTCGTCGCCCGCCTCGACGGGGCCGAGGGCGTCCGGGTGGCCGTCCCACTTCTTCCGGAAGCGGCCGGCGTTGGGCTCCACGTCGGCGACGGGGCCGGCGTGGACGCGGGACGGGGGCAGGGTCACGTCGTCGGTCCGCCACTGCATCGCCACCCGCTCGGTGCCGTCGTCGTCCACGCCGACGTGGACGGCGTGGCTTCGCACGGGGAATCCCGCGCGCGACAGGGCGTCGCCGAGGGCGCGGGCGGCCTTCTGGAACTGGGGCAGGACGATGTCGAGGCGGTCGGTGCGGGGCGTCAGCTCCAGCCCGACCCAGGCGGCGCCGGCCGCGCGCAGGGCCGCGTGCAGCGCCGTGGGTTCCTCGGGGCGGGGCGGGGCGGGGAAGAAGAACGCCTCGGACGGCGCGGCGCGGTAGGCGCGGGCGGCCTGGGTGGCGCGCAGGAGGGTGTCCTCGCCGACGGCGGCGGCGCAATTGCGGCCGGCGTCCACGGGGTCCACGACCACGAGCAGGCTCACGTCGTCGTCCACGTGGTCGTCGCCCAGCGCCACGCGGCGCGGGGTGGCGCTGCGGGCGAGCCAGTCGACGAAGGCCGGGAAGGAGCCGAGCCACGCCACCAGCACCTCGACGAGGTAGCCGCTGAAGCCGGCGGTGGCGGTGTCGGCGCCGTAGACCCCCACGCCCTTGAGCCACTTCTTGGCGAGGCGCACCGCGCACCGCCCGTCGTCGTCTAGGTGCTCCCGCACCCAGGCGGTATGGAACGGGGTGCGGTCGACGGCGCTCATCTTCTGGGAAGCGGCCGCCACGGCGTAGGCGGGCACCAGGTCCACCTGGGCGCCCTCGCGCTCCCCCACGAGGTATGGGTGCTGGGCGTACTTCTTGCGCGCCCCTGCAAGCACCTCCCCGGCGACGGCCTCGGTGACGGCCTCCAGCTGCTCCTCGGGCACCGAGGGGTCCAGCAGCAGGAAGCAATCCACGTCCCGGTCGCCGGCGAGGTACGTGTCCTTGGCGATGCTGCCCTGGACGGCGGCGCGCCCCGGCACCCCCCGCCGGTGCAGGACGGCGTCGGCGTCGGCCTCCAGGGCGTGGGCGAGGGCCTGGACCGCCGCCCGCTCGGCGTCGCCCGGCGTGACGCGCGCCAGCACGTCCGCCTCCATCCCCTGCGCGGCCTCCTGGTTCATTCGTCGTCCCCCATCGGCAGCGCCACCTGCCGGCCGCGCGGCGCGTCCTCGGCCAGGTGGTCGGCGTCGCACGCGATCAGCAACGCGCGCTTCAGGACCTCCTCCACCGGCCCCACGCGCTCCGGCTCCGCGGGCGGGACGAACATGGGGTCCCCCTTGGGCACCTCCAGGGCGTGGAGGCGGCGCTTCTGGAGGGCGAGGCGGACGCGGCGGCGCTCCTCGTCCCCCAGCACCACGCGGGGCAGGTCGTCGGGCACCGGCAACCGGGCGCGCTGCAGCTCGGCGCGGAAGACGGGGCGCCCGAGGGCGCGGTGCAGGGCGGCCAATGCGGTGGCGCCGCGCACCTCGACGGCCATCGGCACCTCCCGCACCGCCTGCCCGACGCGCTCGTACAGGTCCCGGTGCTGGTTGGGGTTGCTGAGTTGGTAGTGCTTGCTCGGCGGTCGCCGCACCTCCCGCAGCACGCCCTCCTCCGCCAGCGCCGAGAGGTAGCCGGCGACCGTCAGGCGGTGGATGGGCTTGTCGCGGCCCTCCGAGAGCGCCCGCGCGACGCCGCTGATGCTGTCGCTGCCGAGCTTGCGCAGGTGGGCGATGAGTTGGTCGCGCAGCGGGTCCTCGACGAGGCTCACGGGACGAGGCCCCCCAGCAGGCGGCCGCCGGCGCGGCGCACGCGGTCGCCCACGGGGCGCAGGGGCCGCAGGGCACGGCGGACGAAGTGCAGGGTCGTCCACTCGGCGCGGCGGCAGGCGCGGAAGAAGTCGTAGCGGAACTCGTCGGCGATGACGGCGCCGATGAGGCCCACCAGCATGCCGCCGGGGATGTCCGTGACCCAGTGGATGCCCAGGTAGAGGATCGAGAACAGGTAGATGACGAAGTTGGCGATCAGGAACACCAGGTACGCCCGGTGCTCCCAGTCCTTGAGGGTGTACCCGCGGCGCTTCATCGTCCACCACGTCACCAGGATGAGGCCGAACGGGATGGCGGTGTGCAGGCTGGGGAATGCGTTGTCCAGGGGGTCGACGCGGACGAAGAAGTCGAAGAAGCTCTGGCCGCTGTGGTACAGCAGGGCGTCCATGCCGGGGATGTAGTCGCTGGTGACCTGGACGTTGAAGAAGATGTAGAACGGGATTGCCAGCACGTAGATGAGGCTGTAATTGAGGGCGGCCAGGTTGGCCAGTTCCTTGTCGTCCCGGTACGCGAACAGGATGACCGTGAAGTAGTTGATGAAGACGTAGGTCCAGATGTAGTGGACGTTCAGGAACGCCGTGAGCGCCTCGCTGCGGAAGGTCGACTGGACCCAGTACGTGAAGTTGCCCTCGATGGCGTGCAGGAGCCAGGTCTTGTCTCCAAAGACGCCCCGAATGGGGTCGTTGAGGCTGTCGATCCAGTTCTTCTCCACCAGGATGAACAGGAACAGGGCGAGGTGCCAGCGGTAATCCACGGCGAGCCTGCGCAGGTTCCACAGGAAGCCTCCGCCCCAGCGGCGGGGCGCGAACAGCATCAGGGCCAGGGGCGTGCTGGCCAACACCGACCAGAAGACGATGCGCCCCACGGGGACCGTCACGGTGCCGCCGACCGGGTGCCGCGTTTAGGGACTTCGCGTCCCGACCGGGCGGGCCTGGGGGTGGATAAGGGCTTCCATCCAGACATAAGCGGCTTAAATCCTGTTTATGAGTCGTCGGGAGTGGCTTAAATACAGGCCGACCTTGGCCGATTCCATCCCCCTCGGGGAGGCTCGACCATGGCTGTCATCCACATCC
>JANQNI010000165.1 GCA_028289805.1 Thermoplasmatota archaeon
CGACGATGACACCTTCGCCCTCATCGGCGCCGACGGGGAGGTGCACGCGTACCGCGTGGGGGACCTGCGCCACGACGCCTACAAGCAGGCGCTGGTGCAGGGGTGGGACGCCCGGGAGGCCCCGCCCGCCGTCGTGACGGTGGTGGAAGGAGACGGCAGCCGCACCGTGTTCCTGCACGGCGACGAGGCCGCGTCCGGCGGTGGGACCGCAAGCACCGCGTCGCCTTGAGGCCCGACGCCTACGCGCTCGGAGTCAGGGGCACCGGCGCCACGCCCTGCACGTGCAGGCCGGGGAAGGCGCCGGGCTCGAAGGAGCCGTCCCGGACGGAGGCGATGAGGTCCCGGAAGGCGTCGAAGAGGTGGCCCGAGTCCCAGGGTCCGGGGCACGCCTCGGGGTGGTACTGGGTGGTGAAGACGGGGAGGCTGCGGTGCATGAGCGCCTCGACGGTGCCGTCGTTGGGGCAGCGTTCCCAGACGCGCAACTCGGTGCCCTCGACGCTGGCGGGGTCGACGGCGAAGCCGTGGTTCTGGCTCGTGATGCGCACCGTGCCCGTCGCCTCGTCCCGGACGGGGATGTTGGCGCCGCGATGGCCGAACTTCATCTTGTGCGTCGTGGCGCCCCAGGCGCGGCTGACGAGCTGGTTGCCGTAGCAGATGCCGAAGGTGGGCAGGGCCTCGGAGAGGGCACGGATGGTGGGGACGGTCCGCTGCACGATGTCCGGGTGGCCGGGGTCGCCGGGGCCGTTGGCCAGGAACAGGCCGTCGGGGGCGTGGGCGCGCACGGCGTCCGGCTCCACGTCCCAGGGGCAGTGGACGAGGTTGAAGCGCCGCACCAGGTTGCGCAGGATGTTGCGCTTGATGCCGGTGTCGAGGACCGCCACGGTGAACGCGTCGGCGTCCGGCGCGCTGCCGTCGACCAGGTCGCCCGCGTCGTTGCGGCCGTAGGTGCGCACCGCGTCCACGCTGGCCTCGCCGGCCAGGTTCTCCGCCTCGACGCTGGGCATGGAGGCCACCTTGGCCCCCAGGCGGGGGACGGCGGCCTCGTCGACGGTGACGAAGCACTTCAGGCAGCCCTGCTCCCGCGTGCGCAGGGTCAGGGCGCGGGTGTCGACGCCCGAGATTCCGGGGACGCCCTGCTCCCGCAGCCAGTCGTCGAGGGTCCTGCCGTCCGGGTTCAGGCGGTGGCTGGGCGCCCGGCACCACTCCCGCACCACGACGGCGCGGGGCCAGACCTTGTCGGACTCCCAGTCCTGGTCGTTGACGCCGTAGTTGCCCACCATCGGGTAGGTGAACATCAGCGCCTGCCCGTTGTAGGACGGGTCGGTGAGGCTCTCCTGGTAGCCGGTCATGCCGGTGTTGAAGACCAGTTCCCCGAACGCGGTGCCGGGGGCGCCGAAGTGCTCCCCCTCCACGACGGAACCATCCTCCAGAACAAGCCATGCCTTCTTGGACGTGGGACCGGACATCGGGGGCGACCTGGCGGGCCAAGCAGGGGCGTCAAAAAAGGTTCGGGGCAGGCGCCAAGGCGCCTGAGCACCGGGACGGAGGCAGGCACGGCGTTCCCCGACGCATCTATACGTCCCAGGCCGGTTGCCCAAACGATGCGGTGGCGCTTGGCGGCGTGCGTTGTGCTGCTGGCGTCCATTGCGGGCGTGCACGGCGTGCACGACGACGGGAAGCCACCCCCGGAGGTGCGGTTGCACGATGCATT
>JANQNI010000274.1 GCA_028289805.1 Thermoplasmatota archaeon
ACCTCGGGCTCGTCGCTGGCGGCGACGGGGGCGAGCACCTGGATGGTCTCGTGGCCGCGCGCCTCGACGGTGAGGGGGTGGACGCCGGGGTCGAGGCCGTCGAGGCTGAAGCGGCCCTCGGCGTCGGTCTGCGTCCCGTTGCCGTCGGGGAGGCGCACGGTGGCGTCCGCGACGGGGGTGACGGTCTCGTCCACGACGACGCCGTGCACGACGCCGGTGGCGGTCGCGGCGAGGCCGTCCGGAGTCGTGTCGCCTGGGCTCGGGTCTCCCGCGTCGCTGCAACCTGCCAGGAGGGCGGCGAGCAACAGCAGCACGGCGGTGGGGGCGCGCACGACGGCACTCCCGTCAGGCTGGATTTGGGGTTTGCGGCCTCACGGTCCCTCGGCGGCCTTGGTGGGGGTCGGATTCCTCCGGCCCACGAGCATGAGCCGCCCCATCTCGGTGAGCTTGATGGTGAGCCGTCCGAAGGTGCCGCGGTCGATGTGGACGAGGCCCATGTCCTCCAGCCCCTTGCCCTCCCGCGTGGTGCGCAGGTGGTAGCTCAGGAGGCTCTTCTCGACGCCGCTGTGCTCGCTCAGTTCGGCCAGGCTCTCCGCCTCGCCGCCCATGTCGGCGAGGGACTCCAGGACGCGGAACTTGGCGTCCGAGATCAGGTCGGAGTAGCTGAACTTCAGGACGGGGAGGCTGAAGGGGGCGTCGGCGTCGATGCCGATGGCGGGGATGCCGTTGACGAAGGCGGCGGAGAGGGCGCTGCACGTCTGCATCTTCTCGCCGCTGCTGACGTTGATGAGGACGTCGGTGAAGCCCATGCCCTCGGCGTGCAGTTCGCTGACCTTGTGCAGGGTGTCCATGAGCATGTCGTCCGTGCTGACGAGGATGCGCTCGACGTCGATGTGCAGCACCTCGAGCTTGTGGGCGATCTCCCGCGCCTGGTCCTCGTACTTCTCGGGGTGCAGCAGCACGAGCTTGCGCACGGGGTAGTCGCGCACGCCGATCAGGACGGCGTCGATGTCCTCGCCGACGGTGGCGAGCATGAGGACCTTGGACATGGGGCTCCAGCAACGGGGACGGGGGCGAGGGGGATGAGGGTGTTGGACGGTGCTACGGGCGGGCGCGGCGGGCGAGCGCCAGGGCGCCGAGGAGGGCGCCTGCGAGGCCGAGGGCGCCGGGGCCGGGGCTGCCGTTGTCGTTGCCGCCGTCGTCGGCGCTGGCGAAGACGAGGGCGCCCTTCATGCCGGAGGACCGGTGGGGGTTGCACCAGTACTCGGCGTCGCCGCTGGCGCCGGCGGGGACGGTGACGGTCAGGGTCGCCTCCGCGCCGGGGTCGAGCAGCGCCGTGGTCTCTCCGATGGCGCCGCCGAGGTTGAAGTCGTGGGCGGTGTTGCTGGGGTTGGTGACGTGGAACGCGTACGTCCGCCCGGCCTCGAGGGTGAGGGTGGGGTTGCGGCCGTCGCCGCAGACGGCGGGGGCGCCGCTGCACTCGAACCAGAAGTCGCTGCCGTCGCTGTGGGTCTCGATGTCGACCTCGACGGTCTCCTGGGCGGAGGCCGTGGGGAGGGCGGATGCGAGGATGGCAGCCAGCAGCAGGATGGCAGTGGGGAGGGCGTGGTCGCGCACGGTCTTCACTTCCCGAAGCGGGCGAAGACGAGGATGGCGCCCGCCACCACCAGCAGCACGATGAGGCCCTCGGTGCCGAGGGCGGAGGCGTCCTCGGAGGCGGCCCCGGCGCCGTGGTCGGCGCTGCCGACCTGGACCTCGTAGGTGCCGACGACGGCGCCGCCGGGGTCCTCGAAGGTCACGGTGTTCAGGCCCTCCGGGAGGTCGCCGGCCTCGACGGTGAAGGTGTAGAGGCCCATCATGGCGGTCGTGGCGGTGCCGAGGACGGCGTCGCCGGCCATGGCGGTCACCTCGACGCCGGCCTGCATCGGGATGCTGCCCTCCAGCACCACGCTGCCACCCTCGTCGACGCGGGCGACGGGGTCGAACGCGAGGCCCGCGTCGACGCTCCGGTCGGCGGGGCTGCCGCCGTGGGGGCCGATGTTGGGGCAGTTGACGTACATGGGCGTCTTGGCGATGGCGAAGCCGGACTCGTCGGTGATCTGCTCGGCGCTGACGGCCTCGTCGGCGCTGTAGCCCGGCGGGACCTGCGTGGCCCACCAGACCTGCCAGAGGGGACTGTAGCCGGGGTCGAGGCGGTCGGCGTCGATGACGTTGCGCTGGCCGACGCCGCTGGGGCCGCCGTTGTTCACGCCGGCCTCGACGCCGGTGGTGTACTGGTTGACGTGCCAGATGGGCAGGGCGTTGACGCCGGCGAGGGTGGCCATCTGGGGGCTGACGGCGGCCTCGTAGCCGCTGCCGGCCTCCGCGAAGGCGCCGCTGCGGGTCCTGGGGTTGATGAAGTCGGCGAACTCGGCGCTCGTGGTCTCGAAGACGAAGGTCTGGGCCTCGTCGCCCTCGTACCACGCCATCCAGGGCTCGATGGGGGCGTCGGTGCCCAGCTCGGCGGGGTCCTCGAGGGTGCTGCCGAGGGGGACGACGGGGACGTTGGCGATGATGCCGGTGTCCACGCGGCTGCCGGCGGCCAGGACGCCGGCGGCGTCCGTGTGGCTGTTGGCCGCGTAGCCGCCGCCGACGTCGACGAGGACGACGTGCTGGAAGTCGCTGTAGTCCGTGTTGCCGGCGACGGGGTACTCGCTCAGGACGGGGCGTTGGTCGGCGGGGACGCCCGCGAGCGTGCCGTCCGTGGTGGGCAGGTACAGCTCCTGGATGGGGACCTTCTCCAGGCCGCCGTCGTCGGTGCCGTAGTTGGGCGGCACGTACATGCGGAACTTGTAGTAGTGGATGAGCTTCCCGTCGATCCAGCCGGGGTGCGCCACGAACCGGTTGTTCTCGGCGTCGAAGTCCATCATCTGCGGCGGGACGTCGTTGCCCTCGGGCTCGTAGACCGTGGGCGGCGCCTGGGCGGCCACCGTCGGCAGGGCCACCAGGATGGCTGTGAGGAGAATCAGCGTGCGCATGGAGTCGCTCCAGACCGGGGCTCCGGTCGATGGGGCATGCCATCCGGGTTCTACCTTAACCGTTCGTTCCTTCCGTTTCGCGGCTCGACCAACCGTTGGATGGAGCGTACAACCCCCTGTTCGTTCCTGCGCCATCCGCCGCGGCGAGCCGCAACGCCCTTCGCCTCTCCACCCCCATGGTGGTCCGTGGTCACGCCCATCGTCGTCGGCATCGACTTCAGCCCCGCCAGCCGCACCGCCCTCGACGCCGCCGCCCGGCTCGCGCAGGACCTCGGCAGCCGCCTCGTCCTCACCCACGCCTCCCACGCGCCGCGCCTGGGCTGGTCCGCCTCCGGCGAGCACCTCGACGCCATCCACGAGGTCCTCTCGGAGTCCGAGATGGACGACGTCGTCGAGTTGGCGACCCAGTGGGCCGCGCCCCTGCGGGCGCAGGGGATGGACGTGGAGACCGTCAACGAGGGCGCCGACCCCGCCGAACTGCTGCTGCGCACCGCCGACCAGCGCGGCGCCGGTCTCGTCGTCGTCGGCCACCACGGCTGGGGTGCCATCCGGCGGTTCCTCCTCGGCAGCGTCGCCAAGGGACTCCTCGACCGTGCCACCCTCCCCGTGCTCGTCGTCCCCCACCGGAAGGACGACTGACGCAAGACTGATGTGGGGGAATGAGCAAAAACGAGGGACGCACCTGCCGGAGCCACCATGACGACCCCCTGCGACGCCGACCCCGACCGTCTCGTACCCGACGCCCCCGCCTCCGTGCGCTCCGTCCTGGAGACCCTCTGCCGGGACGCCCCCCTCACCATGAAGGGGATGCAGGAGAAGACGGGCCTCGGACGACGCACCCTCTACACCGTCGTGCGCCGGCTGCGCGAGCTGGGCATCCTGCGCGAGCGCGTCAACCTGCGCGACACGCGGCAGACGTTCTACTGGATCGAACCCAAGCCGGTCCAGGAATAGCCGGATTGGCGGCGGAACGGTTCGGGGTCCACGGCGGGGACACGTTGCCCGTCGCGTCGGAAGGCATCGCCGGACGTCAGCGCCGTCCCCTGAATCGAGCCTTCGCCCCGTGCAAGCACGGAGCGAAGGTCGGCCGCTTGCGGCGGCCTGGGCTGGAGATGCCTGGGGCATCCCCGTCCAAGTGCAAGGGGCAGGATTTGAACCTGCGAACCACTAAGGACTAGACCCTGAATCTAGCGTCGTTGGCCACTTGACTACCCTTGCATGGTGTCTCGTGTCGGGCGTGTGCGTGCGTCCCGGGGGGCGCATGGCGGCCGACCCACGACCCCTTCTTGAGCGTTGCGAGCGGGGTGGGGATGGAGGGGGAAGGGAAGAGGGGTCTCGCGGGACCTCAGAGGTCGCCGGTGGCGTCGGTGAAGCGCTTGAAGCGCTCCTTGAGCAACTCGACGCCCTTCATGAGGGCGTCCTCGGCCTTCAGGGACCCGTCGGTCTCGAAGCGGAAGACGACCCTGCGGCCGTCGTACTCCACCTTGAAGGCACCGCCGGTGAGCTTCTCCGCATCGTCGGCGCGGTTGACGGCGGCCTCGTCGAGGACGACGAGCTTGCCGCCGTCGTTGCCGAGGATGCCGGTGGGGGTGTTGGCCACGGCCGCCTCCACCATCTCGGGCGTCAGGGCCTTCTGGTCGATGGTGGCGGTGGGGTGGTACTTGTAGCCGACGGCGTGGCAGACCTGCCACTTGGCATGCTGGGTGCCGGTGCCGAGGATGGCGGCGGCCTCCAGGATGAGGCGCTGGCCCTCCAGCAGATTCACGATCGGAATCTTCGGGTCCGCGATGGCGAAGGCGCTGTCCTCGCACTCCAGGTCGCCCGAGTAGACGGTGCAGGGGCCCTCCTTGGTGAGGGTGTAGCGCACCATGTAGCTCGGGTTGCCCTCGTCGTCCACCTGGCCCGCCAGGTTGAGGGTGGCGGGGTCGGTGGGCACGGGCAGCAGCGACAGCCGGTGGGCGATGACCTCGTCGAACAGGGCGCTCGTGTTGTCGTAGAAGGTGACCTCGTCGATGGCGAGCTTGGGCACCTCCGACAACAGCACGCGGCGCAGGGCGTTGACGAAGTACGGCGGCACGCCCTCCACGGTGAAGGTGCAGGCGCGGTCGTCGATGGACTGGATGTCCAGCTTGATGGCCATGGGCACCTCAGACGCGGCGTCCGCGGCGTCCGCCCTTCTTGCGCGTGCCGTCGTGGGGGACGGGCGTGACGTCCTCGATGCGGCCGACCATGATGCCGGAGCGGGCCAGGCCACGGATGGCGGCCTGGGCGCCGGGGCCGGGGCTCTTGGACTTGTTGCCGCCGTAGCCGCGCACGCGGATGTCGACGGTGTTGAAGCCCTTCTCCTTCAGGGCGTCGGCGACGCGCTGGGCTGCGGTCATGGCGGCGTGGGGGCCGCCCTGGTCCTTCTGGGCCTTGACGGCCATGCCGCCGCTGCACTTCGTGATCGTCTCCGCGCCGGTGGGGTCGGTCACGGTGATGATGATGTTGTTGTAGGTCGCGAAGATGTGCGCGACGCCCTTCTTGTTCTCGGCCATCAGGCATCACCCTCCTTGGACTCCGTGGCGGCCTCCGCCTCGGCGGGGGCCTCCTTGGCCTCTGCCTCGGCGGCGGGCTCGGCGGGCGCCTCCTCGGCGGGGGCGGCCGCGGCCGCCTCGACAGCCTCCTGGCCGGGCGCGCGGGGGCGCACGGGGTGGCTGGGGTCGGCGACGCTGGCGGTGGGGTGGAACGTGATGAGGTCCTCCTCCTCGCGGCGCACCACGTAGCTGGGGACGGTCACACGGCGGTCGCCGATGGTGACGAGACCGTGGCTGACGAACTGGCGCGCCTGCTTGGGCGTGCGCGCCATGCCCTTGAGGTAGACCTGGCTCTGGAGGCGGCGGTTGAGGATGCGCTCCACGTCCATGCCGAGCACGTCACCCAGGGTGGCGTCCTGGCCGACGTAGCCCTCGCGGTGCAGGCGCTGCAGCAGCAGCTTGGCCTCGGTGGCGGCCTGGTGGTCGTCCGGGTTGCGGGTGCGGCTGATGAGCGCACGCGCCTGACCGCGGATGGAACGCAGCCGGGACTGCGCCTTCCAGATCTCGGTCTTGGTCTTGAGGCCGAACTTCTTGCGGACCTCGTTCTCTTCCTTGATGCGGTCGCCCTGCCACGGGTGGTTGGGCGTGTCGTACTTCTTGCGGGGGAACTTCGGTTGACCCATACTTCACACCTCAACGATCACTTCTTCTTCCGCTGCACACCCACGGTGGCACCGGTGCGGCCGTTCGACTTCGTGCGCTGTCCGCGCACGGGGAGGTTGCGCGCGTGGCGCTCGCCCTTCCAGCTCTTGATCTTCTTGAGGCGGTTCAGGTCCTCCTCGAGTTGGAGCGTGATCTCCGTGCCGACCTGGTGGATGTCGTCGCCGGACTCGGGGTCCATGCGGCGGTTGAGCATCCACGTGGGGACGTACTCGTCGACGCTCTCGACGCTCTTGAGCAGGGCGTCGAGTTGGTCGTCGTTGAGGTTGCCGATGCGCTCGCGCTTCGGGACGCCCGCGTGGGTGGCGATGACGCGACTCAGGCGGTTGTTGATGCCCTTGATGCCCGTGAGGGCGTTGACGACGTTCTGCTTCCCGTCCAGGTCGGTGTTGACCATGCGGACCAGGAAACGGAAGTCTTCTCCGAATTCTTCCTTCTCGCTCATGTGGACTCCCCCTGCCCCTCGTGGGGTGCAAGGATCGGTGTCTCCCCGGGTGGGGATGCAATGCCGCGCGACAGGGAGGGGGTATATGACCGTTTGTGCGGGCTCGGGCGTCTTGCTCCTGTTCCTGCCCGCTGCTGCCTGCGTGCAGGCGGGCCTTCCCGGG
>JANQNI010000192.1 GCA_028289805.1 Thermoplasmatota archaeon
CAGCCACCTCCCGTAGCGGCGCGCGGCGACGAACCGACACCGTCACATCCCGCGCCCCGCCTGCGCGGGCGTGGACGACCCCGTCCGCCTCGGCATCGCCCTCGCGATGCTCGCCGGCGCCACCCTCAGCGACCTGCGCACCCGCCGCGTCGCCAACGTCTACTGGTGGCCGTGGCTCGCCGCCGCCCTCGTGCTGCTGGCCGGCGACCTGCTGAGCGACCCCCGCGCCGCCCTGCCCGGCCTCGCCTGGGCCGTCGGCACCGTCGCCCTCCTGTACGGCCTGTGGTACCTCCACCTCTTCGGCGGCGCCGACGCCAAGGGCCTCATGGTCCTCGCCCTGCTGTGGCCCGCCGCCCCCGACCTGCTGGCGGGCCACACCACGCCCACCCTCGACGGCCTCGTCAACGCCAGCGTCCTCGTCGCCGTCCTGCCCGCCCTGCTGCTGGCGTGGAACCTCGTGCGCGGCGACCTCGGCGGCCCCATGTTCGTCGCCGTGCGCATGGACCTGGAGCACGCCCGCGCCCGCCACGTCTGGCCCATGGAGCGCGTCGTCGACGGCCGGGTGCGCGTGCGCGTCTGGCAGCGCATCGGCGAGCCGCTGGACGACGCCTACCGCCACCTGGAGGAGGCCGGCGTGCAGCGCGTCTGGGCCACCCCCAAGATCCCCTTCATGCTCGCCCTCCTGCCCGGCGTCCTGCTCGCCGACCGCGTCGGCAACCTCCTGCTGCTGGGGATGGCGCGGCTGCTGGGTTGAGGGGGTCCGCGGACACGCGGCGCGCCCGGCCCCGGCGCGGATTGGGCCGCAGGGCCGCACGCCCCCAGGGCCGGAGGTCCGAGCGCCCTGCGGCCCTCGCGCCCGCTGTGAACTATTCGCACACGTTATCATATCCGCCGGGGGTCCCAAAGGACAGTGTCTTCCCGGCTCAGCAGCGGCCTTTCCGGCCTCGATGCCCAATTGGGGGGCGGTCTCCCCGCAGGCACGGTGCATCTGCTGCTGGGGGAGCCGATGAACGCCCAGGAACTCTTCGGCTACCACTTCGCCGTCGGGGACCCGGGCAAGACCCGGTGCCGGTTCGTCGCCACCGACCTGGAGACGCAGGAGATCCAGGACGGCATCACCCGCGTCGGCGGCGAGCCCGACCGCGTCGACGTGCGGACCCTCGGGGACGGCGCGTGGGACCTGCCGCCGCCAGCCAAGGAGGCCCGGTACGTCCTCGACAGCTTCAGCACCTACCGCGACGCCGTCGGGTGGGACACCGCCCACGAGAGCCTCCAGCGCCTCAGGGCCGTCCTGCGCGAGACGGGGGAGGTCGCCCTCGTCAGCGCCATGCCGAGCCTGCACGACGAGCGCGAGCTGGCGCGGCTGAAGGTGTGGGCCGACGGCATCCTCGAGCTGGGCTTCGACCGGCAGGGCTTCGGCCTCTACCCCTACCTGAAGGTCACCAAGATGCGCGGCGTCCCCGACAGCGCCCGCTTCCTCCTGTTCAAGGACACGCCCAAGGGACTGTTCATGGAGAGCACGCGGAGGGTGTTCTGATGGCCGCAGCGGGGGCCGCCGGGCTCTGGCGCCGCGCCGCCGCCACCCTGCGCCGCTGGCGCCGCGAGGACGCCATCACCCCCGTCGTCGGCACCAGCATGATCCTCGTCATCACCGTCCTGGGCATGGCCGCCGTCCTGTTCTGGGGCACCCCGACCCTGCAACGCATCCAGGACCGCGGCAGCATCGTGGGCATGGAGGGCGAGTTCGACGAACTGCGCCGCGCCAGCCTGGAACTCTCCGTCCCCGACGCCAGCCGCGTCCCCACCGTCTCCCTGGAGGACGGCGCGTTGTCCCTGGAGGACGGCACCCGCGTCATGGTCGCCGTCGCCCACGATGCGACGCAGGCGGACTGCGACTGGTACGTCGAGGGCTGGGAGACCAGCCCCAGCACCGTCCTCGACGTCCGCGGCACCGACTGCCGCACCGCCACCGACCACGTCGGCCTCGGCGCCTGCGCCGTCTGCGTGGAGGTGGAACGGGTCACGGGCAGCAGCACCGTCCCCCTGACGCAGGTCTCCTTCGCGACCGTCGGCGCCCAGCACTACCGCGTCACCTACACCGGCATCGACCCCGACTTCGACTTCGCCGACGGCGACTGGGCCGTCCGGCTCACCGACGGAGGCGACACCGCCTACGCCAGCGCCTGGCTGGTGGACCAGAAGCGCGTCTCCTGGCGCCTCTCCACCAGCGTCAGCGACGTGTCGCTCCACCTGGAGGGCGGCGCCGTCTTCGTGGTCGACTCCGGCTCCTTCTTCCTGCACCGGCCCCCCGCCATCCGGGAGCAGGCGTTCGGAAGCAGCGACCACGTCGTGCGCCTCGTGACCCTGCTGGGCCCCGACAGCGGCAGCAGCGGCCGCAGCACGCCCGAGGTGTTCCTGGGCCTCGTGGGCAACCACGTCCGCCTCAGCACCACCGACGCGACGCAACTCCGGTACGCCTTCAGCGGCGACGTCGCCGAGGCGTGGTGCCAGAGCCTCCTCATCCGCAACGACGCCCTGCCGTCGGACCAGCAGTACGCCCTGCCCGGCGCCGGGACGTGCCAGGACGCCACCCCCCACGTCGTCTACCAGCACCTGAACCCCACGCCGCAACCGTTCCCCCTCGAGTTCCTCCATGTACGCATCACGAGCAGCATCCAGGCCTGAGGCCGCCCCCGCCCGCAGCGTCCGCGACGACGAGGCGGTCAGCGAGATCGTCGGGCAGATGCTGATGTTCGGCATCCTCAGCATGGTCCTCATCCTGAGCCTCCTCGGCTTCAACGCCGCGAAGGCCGGCGCGGAGGACCGCGTCGCCGCCCTGGAGGCGGAGTCCATCGCGCAACGTGTCGCCGGCGTCTACGTCAGCGCCAGCCTGTTCGCGGAGGAACACGCCACCCAGGCCGTGCGCTACGAGCGTGTCGTGGACCTGCCCGAACGGGTCCAGGAACGGTCCTATACCGTGAGCATCCAATCAGAGTCCCTCGTGCTCGACATCCCCAGCCTCGGCATCCAGGTTTCCGAGTCCCTGCTGTCGGCCGGCGCCGCCACGGAACTCGCCGTCTGCAACCAGGTCGGCGGTGAGGCCGCGGCGGGGGGCCCCCTGCGCGTCGTCGCCGAACCGTACGACGCAGCGGACCCCGACCAGCCGTCCTGCACGAACCGCGGCAGCGCGACCCTCCTCCTCTACCTGGAGTCCGCATGAGCCCGCCCCCCGCCGAGGAGAAGGAACCGGACGCGGCCGACGCGCC
>JANQNI010000271.1 GCA_028289805.1 Thermoplasmatota archaeon
AGACGAGGTGCTCGGGGTAGTCGGTGAGGCCGAACTGCTTGCTCAGGACGCGGGCGATGACGGCGTCGTAGCGGGCCGTGAGTTGGAAGGCGCGCAGGGCCAGTTCCTGGCGCAGTTCCTCGTCGGCCTCCGCGCCGCCCTCCAGGCCACCGTCCACGGCGTCGGCGACGCGCGCGTACTGGTCGGGGTCGGTGACGACGTAGACGTGGCGGTGGTTCTTGGCCGCCGCGCGCAGCAGGCTGGGGCCGCCGATGTCGATCTGCTCGATCAGTTCCGGCAGGTCCGCGCCCTCGGAGGCCGTCTGCTCGAACGGGTAGAGGTTGACGCACACCAGGTCGATGGGGCCGATGTCGTGGGCCTCCATCGCCGCCCGGTGGTCGGGGTCGTCGCGCAGGGCCAGCACGCCGCCGGCGACGACGGGGTGGAGGGTCTTGACGCGGCCGTCCATCATCTCCGGGAAGCCGGTGAGGTCGCTGACGTCGCGCACCTCCAGACCCTGCTCGCGCAGGAGGGCGGCCGTGCCGCCGGTGCTGACCAGTTCCACGCCCGAGGCAGCGAGGCGCTTGGCGAAATCGACGACGTCGGTCTTGTCGCTGACCGACAGCAGGGCACGGGTGACCTTCATCCCGTGTCCCGGCGACGGAGCCCCCGTATAAATGGGTGGGGCTGCCGCCCCGCGCCGCGGGACCGTGGCCGTTGCGGGGCTGCGCACCGGCACACCCCGAAGAACAATCATATAGGCGCCGGGAAAAATCAGGAGACTATGGAACCGATGACGGAGGAGGAGGCCCGCGCGACCCTGAAGGCCTCCCGCCTTGGGGTGCTCTCCCTGGCGGACGGGGGCAAGGCGTACGCCGTCCCGCTGTTCTACGGCTTCGACGACGAGACGGTGTGGTTCCAGTGCCACCCCGGCCTCAAGGACCAGTACGAGGACTCCACCGAGACGGCGTGCCTGACGGTCATCCACATGGAGTCGGAGAACGTCTGGGAGTCGGTGCACGTCTTCGGCCCCGTCGAGCGCTGCACCCTCAACACGGACATCGAGGCGGCCCAGGCGGCCCTGTTTCGCATCCCGTTCCCGCCCGCCAAGGGCAACTACCCCCACGGCCTGCCCAAGCGCGACGACCGTGGCATCTACTACCTGAAGCTCCGGCCCGAGGCCGTCGAGGGCGTCAAGAGCGCGTTTCGCGGCGCGCACGGCGAGGACTGAGGGTCCCGCCGGCAGCGGTCGCCCTCAGGCGTCGGCGTAGTCCAGGTCGTCGGAGTTGACCCAGTCCAGCAAGTCCAGGGCCACCTCGCAGGACTCGCTGACCTCCGGGTTGGGGTCCGCCAGGTACCTCTCCAGGACCGGACGGCTGGAGGCGTCGCCGATGGCGCCCATCGCCTCGGCCGCCTCGTGGCGCACCATGACGTGCTCGTCCTCGGTGGCCAGCACCCGGCTCAGGTGCGGGAGGGCGTGGGCGTCTCCCATCTGGCCCAGGACGTAGGCGATCTCGTGGCGCAGCAGGGCCGACGGGTCCTCGAACGCCTCCGCGAGCGCGTCGACGGCCGCAGCGCCGCCGACGTTGCGCAGGGCGAAGACCGCCCGCATGCGCTGGAACATGGCCAGCTCCCGGTCCAGGAGGCGCGCACGCAGCTCGACGACCTCGACGGGCACGTCCGGGGCCACCAGGGGCGGCGCCGGGTCGGTGCTGGTGTAGCCGGATTCCTCGCGGGCGGATTCGAGCCACTGGCGGCGGTCCACGAGGCGGGTCGAGGTGGGGGGCGTCTTATCGGTTGTGGCGCATCCGACCGGCGTGCCCTGGTGGCCGTTCCGGCGCTGCACCCCGTCGCCTGAGCCGCCGCGGGACCGTCCCTTCCCGACCCGCGACGGGCTGTGGGTGCGCAGCCTGGGGGAGCAGCGGGTGGCGAACTTCCTCAGCCGGCGGGGCGTCGCGTACGACTACGAACCCCCCGAGGAGGGGCTGCGGCCGGACTTCCGCGTGCGGGGGACGAACGTGCTCATCGAGTACTGGGGCGGCGCGGGGTTCAGGGACTACGCCGCGCGCATGGAGGCGAAGACGGCGCGGTTCGAGGCGGCCGGCTTCGACGTGGTCCACCTGGTGCCGCTGCACCTGCGGGACCTGGAGCGGGTGCTGGGGGAGGAGTTGGGGAAGCGCGGCGTGCTGCCCTAGATGCGCTTGCGGCACTCCCAGACCGGCGTGGACGGGTGGTCGGGGTCGGGGCGGCTGAGGGTGCAGGTGTAGAGGTCCACGTCCGCGCAGCCCCCGCCGTGCTGCACGGTGAGGATGACGAGGCCGCCGTTGACGGTGGCGCTCTCTTGGCAGTCCCCGGCGGCGCTGGCGGGCGCGGCCAGGGCGGCGAGGCCCGTGAGGGCGAGCATGCTTGCGATGGCGATGGTGGAGGTACGCATCGGCGCGCGATGGCGTGCGGCGCGCTTGAAGGCGGCGCGCCGGAACCGTTCCATCCAATGGAGGAGGGGAGAGGGCGCCGAATCGGCGAATCGGGTCCTACAGGACGCGCTGGCAGGTCCAGACGAGGCCGGGGTACTCGGGGTCGCTGGTGTAGTAGCAGCGCTCCACCTGGGCGTCGAGGCAGCCGACGCCGCCGGCGTAGACGACGGTGGCCTTGACGACGACGCCGTCGAGGGTCGCTTCCTGGCACGCGGGGGGCGCCGCGGAGGCGGGGGCGGCGACGGCGAGGAGGCCCAGGAGGGCGAACGTGCTTGCGACGGTGATGGCGAGGGTACGCATCGGCGCCGCACCGCCCTGCACCGGTTGAAGGATGCGCGGCGGGGCGGATGTATCCAGATCGGCCGCTGGCAGCGGTCAGCCGGAGCGCCGCCGCAGCAACGCGGCGCCGGCGACGGCGGTGAGGACCAGCAGGGGCGCGGGGGCGGGCACCTCCGCCTCCAGGGGCACCTGGGCGTCGGCGAGGGCGTCGGGCAGGACCACGCCGTCGTGGGCCGCGAGCAGGTCCCGCAGGTCGAGGCCGTGCCGCTCGGCCCAGTAGGGCTCGCCGTAGGGGCCGACGGTGCCGCGCAGGGCGGCGTACATGGCGACGGTGCCGCCGATGCTGGCCTCGGTGTCGTAGGCGCGCACCAGCTCCTCCCGGCTGCCGGCCTGGACGTGCAGCCACTCCAGGGTGTCGCAGGGCTGGTGGTAGCAGGGGTACTGCTCGTCGTGGCTGCCCTGGATGCGCATGCCGGCGGCGCCCTGGGCGATGAGGGGGATGTGGTCGCTGCGGCCGTAGTGGTCGTCGTAGACCCAGACGTACTCGGGCGGGTAGCGCAGCAGGTCGTAGGCGACCTCGCGCACCAGGAACTGGTAGTTCGTGTTGGCGTGGAGGACGGACGCGAAGTCGTCGCGCGCCTTCAGGTCCTCGTAGCAGCCGTAGCTCCAGCACGTCCACTCGTCCTCGTCGTGGATGGGCGCGGTGCGCAGGTTCAGCACCGCGTAGCCCTCCAGGTCCACGGGCTGGCCGTACTGGACCCAGATGTTGCGGGCGGGGTAGTTGAGGCCCGGCATGTCGAAGCTCTGCGACACCAGCACGTCCACCTCGGCCTCCGGCTCCAGCCCCAGCAGCTCCTTGGCGACGCCGGGGTCCTCGGCGAAGGCGATGGCGCCGTAGAGGCCCCACTCCTCGCCGTCGTACCAGAGGAAGACGACGCTGGCCTCGTAGGGGCCGTTGGATTCCACGTCGGCGACCATGGCGCGGGCGACCTCGCGCACGGTGCAGATGCCGCTGGCGTTGTCCAGGGCACCGATGGAGCCCTCGCGGGTGTCGTAGTGGCCCCCGACGACCACCCACCGCGTGGGGTCGGTGCCGGGGAGGACGCCGACGATGTTCGTGCCCCCCTCGCCGAAGGCCGCCCCGCCGCCGCCGAAGGCGGCCGAGCCGTTGCGGGAGTGGTGCAGCGCCGGGGGAAGGCCCAGGTCGGCGAAGACGTCCTCGTGGCGCTGTACGAAGGCGCTCTGGGTGGGCGTGCCCATCATCCGGTACGCCGTGCCGGGGTCCGACGTGACGTCCGCCACGCAGGCGTGGACGCCCTCTCCCGTGATGCCGTCGGCCACCGCCCGCACGCGGTCCACGACGTCCGGGACGTCGAACTCGAAGGCTGTGCCGTCGGTGGCGGCGTCCTCGAGGCCGGGCACCTGGGCCGCGGCGGGGTCGGCCAGCAGCAGGACGCACAGCAGGGGCGCACCACGCATCGCCGCCCCATCCCGGCGGGGGGTCTTGGACCTTGCCGCGCCCGCGACGCCACGGCGGGCGCGCGTACAACGCAACGGCCAAAGCCGCCGCGCAGGATGGTCGGCCATGCGCCTGTTCGTCGGCGTCCCCGTCCCCTGCGGCGACGTCCTGCGCCCCGTGCGCCACACGCTGCGGCGGCTCGACGGCGTCCGTCCCGTCCCCGAGGGTACGGAACACGTCACGCTGCGGTTCCTCGGCGACGTGGACGAGGCCGACGTGGACGGAATTCGCCGCGCCGTCGGCGCCGCCGTGGCCGGGACGCAGGCGATGGACGCCGCCGTGACGCACCTGGGGATGTTCCAGGACCCACGCCACGCCCGCATCGTCTGGGCCGCGCTGGAGGCCGACGGGCTCCAGGAACTGCGCGGCCGCGTCGTGGTGGCCACGGCGCGCATGGGG
>JANQNI010000287.1 GCA_028289805.1 Thermoplasmatota archaeon
CGTCCCCGTCGCGGTGGTGGGCGTACAAGGCGTTGTCCTCGACGGACGGGTGGGGGGCGTCGGCGGCCTGGGCGGCGCCGGCGGGGACCAGCGGCAGGAACATCAAGGACGCGGCAAGCACGAGGGGCCATCGCATGGGGGGCGACACGCTGCGGGGGGCCTTCGTTCTTGCGACGCGTGTGCGCCAGAGCGCCAAGGAAAATCAGGTGACCCGCGCCAAGCGGCAACGGCGCGGTCACGGGCCCCGAGCCTTTCGACCGGCTGACCTTGTGGCAGCCCACCCTGGTTTTCCCCCTCAGGAAGCCGGCCGAGGCCGATTCCCCTCCGGTTCGCTTCTCCGCACGGTGGGGTGCGTGAGCGGGGACGAGTATGCCGCGTCCCTCTCCAGGATGTCGGAGGGCCCTGCACGAGGCAGGTCCAAGGCGTAGATGGGCGGCCGGACGCATATCCTTTTGGATGGAGGCAAACGGGGCCTACGTCCCCCGTGCACTCGGCCGGCCCGCGGGCGCGCCGGACTGCGGCGCTTCACGGAACGACGGGAGCCTCGTGGCGCTCGGCCCACCCGGCGCCCTGGGCCGGGTCCACGTCGGGGGTCCGCTGCGGCTTGTGGAGCATCCGGAAGTACTTCTTCGTGAAGCCGAACTTCTCGTACAACCGGATGGCGGCCTCGTTGTCCGTCTCCACGTGCAGGCTCAGGTCGCCGTCGGCGGCGCGGATCGCCTCCTCCAGCAGGACCGTTCCCACGCCCCGGCCCCGGGCGCGGGGGTCGACGGCGATGTAGCTCAGGTGCAGCGACGGGAAGAACGTCGACAGTTCCATGGGCGTCAGGACGACGTAGCCCAGCACGCCCTCCCGGTCGGATGCCTCCAGGACCTGTCCGTGCGCGAAGGCGGCGCCGACGGCCTCCTCCATCTCGTTGCGGGGGTCGCCGAAGCGGCCCAGCCAGTGCGTCAGGGTGTCCAGGAACGCCGGCAGGTCCTCCGGTGCCTCGACGCGACGCACCGTGATCTCGGGGCGTCCACTGGTCAGCACCACGACGGCGCGTGCATCGGCCTCCAGGGCTCCTTCCTGGACGGCGGTCCGCAGCGCCGCGGCGGCCGCGAGGCTGGCCGGGTGGGCGTCGATGCCGTCCTCCAGCAGGGCCGCGTGCAGGTCCAGCAGTTCCTCGTCGGTGGCGCCGTAGGCGGCGCCCTGGGAATCCACGATGGCCGTCAGGCAGGCGGTGCCGTCGAGGGCGTCCCAGTTCACCAGCGGCTCGTTGACCTCCGTCTCGCCGACCGCGTTGGGGTCGAGGGGCGTGCAGCGCTCCTGGTGGCGGGCGAACGCGACGGGCACGGGGTTGTTGCCGCGGCTGCTGCCGCCGAACACCTTGGGCATGGCCGCGGCTCGGCCCTGCGCCCACGCCGTGCGGAAGCCGAGGTGGACGCCGGCGAGCGTGGAGCCGTTGCCGATGGGCAGGCCCACGGCGTCGGGCGTGGCGCCGAACTGGTCGACGACCTCCTCGGCGATCTTCGAGTACCCCGCCAGGGTGCGCAGCGTGTTGGCCCCGCCCGGGTTGGCGTCGAAGAGGTCGTTGGCGCGGGCGTGGTCCCGGCTGGCCCGGACGGCGTCCTCGTAGGAGCCGGGGACGCGGTGGACCTCGGCCCCCAGGTTCTCCATCAGCGCCACGCGCTCGCCGGAGAAGTCCTC
This sequence comes from Thermoplasmatota archaeon, assembly GCA_028289805.1. GTDB lineage: Archaea > Thermoplasmatota > E2 > JACPAO01 > JAHFTW01 > JANQNI01. The sequence continues at coordinate 1,690 of JANQNI010000287.1, forward strand.
GGGGACGAAGACGTGGCAGGGCAGTTCGTGGACGTAGGCGGCGTGGGCGATGGCGACGCCGAAGTTGCCGCACGACGCCACGCTGACCCCGGCCGAACCCTGCGCCGCGGCGGAGCCAACCTCCAGCCGCGCGATGCGGTCCTTCTGGGTGCCGGTGGGGTTGGCCCCCTCCAGCTTGATGCGCAGGTCCGGGAGTCCGACCGCTTCCGCGAGGCGCGGGGCCTTCTGGAGGGGCGTGTCGCCGACGCGGCGGCGGAGGGTCGTGCGGGCATCCATTGCGTTTCCACCCAACGGCATCTTACTTAGTACCTCGGGACCAAGCAAGAGCCTCGGGCGGGCCCGACGGAGTCCAGGATGGAATGCGTCAAGTCGACGGCCGCCCCTCGCCGACCCATGAAGCCGAACGCCACCGAGCCCTCGTCCACCGGGCCGCCGCCGGACCTGGTCGACCTCCGCCGCTCCCTGCACCGCGAGCCGGACGGCAGCGGCGACGAGGCCGCCACCCGCGACCGCCTCGCCGCCTGGCTCACCGAGCGCGGCATCGAGGTGCGGACCGTCGCCGGAACGGGCCTGATGGCCCACCGGCCCGGCGCGGGTCCCCCGGTGCTGTGCCGCGCGGACCTGGACGCCCTGCCCCTGGAGGAATCCAGCGGGGCGCCCCACGCCTCGACGCGCCCCGGCCTGCACCACGCCTGCGGCCACGACGGCCACATGACCCTGCTCGCCGGGGCCCTCGCCACCGCCCCCGCGGGCCCCGACGTGTGGGCGCTGTTCCAGCCCGCGGAGGAGACCGGCGAGGGCATGCGGGCGTGCCTGGAGGACGATGCGTTGGCGCAGGACTGGCACCGCGTCTGGGCCCTCCACAACGTCCCCGGCCACGCCCTCGGCGCCGTCCTGGTGCGCGAGGACACGATGGCGCTGGCCAGCACGGGCCTCGCCCTGCGCTTCGGGGGGGCCACGAGCCACGCCGCCGAGCCGGAGCACGCCCGCAACGCCGCCTACGCCATCGCGGACGTGGTGCCCCGCGTCGGGCCCGGCCTGTGCCCCGACGGCGACGCCCACGCCCGCGCCT
>JANQNI010000291.1 GCA_028289805.1 Thermoplasmatota archaeon
GGAGTGCAAGCGCCTCGTGGACTCCGGCCTCGACCTGCCCCTCGACGACGCCCTGTCGATGGAGGCGGCGGCCTTCGGCGGCATCTTCGGCACCGAGGACCAGGACGAGGGGATGCGGGCGTTTCTGGAGAAGCGCAAGCCGGATTTCAGGGGCGCCTGACGGCGTCCGCGTCCACCGCCCCCGATCCAGCGTCCGACCCCGCGGCCCCAAGCAGCGCCCGCTCGTCGTCGTAGGTCAGCCGCGCCCGCGCCTCCTCGACGGTCAGCCACGCCACGGCCGCCACCTCCTTCGGGTCCGGCGGGTGGCCGGTCTCCTCGCCGGCGTCCATGTGCCACCAGCGCACCTCCTTGGGGCGGCCCTTGACCTCGTAGTGGACGGTGCCCGCCGAGGGCCCGAGCCGCGCGGTCCAGCCGGTCTCCTCCTGCACCTCCCGCAGGGCGCCCTCCTCCCAGGACTCGCCCCGGTCCAGCTTGCCCTTGGGGAGGCTCCAGTCGTCGTGGCGGTGGCGGTGGACGACGGCGATGCGGCCGTCGCGGCGGCGCAGGATGCCGCCGGCGGCGCGGATGGGGCCGCGGCCCATCAGAGGCCCCCGGAGCGGCGGGCGGTCCACAGGACGCGGGCGGCAGCACTGTTGTAGGGCGACCAGCGGGCGCGGGCCTCGTCGCGCAGCCACGCGGCGGCCTGCTTCTCCGGCACGCCGTAGAACCGCTGCACGGCCAGCCGCACCCCCAGGTCCTCCCACGGGCAGACGTCGGGGCGGCCGAGGTGGAACAGCAGGAACATCTTGGCGGTCCAGGCGCCGATGCCTTGGACGGCCGTGAGGGCGGCGACCACGGCGTCGTCGTCCAGGTCGGCCAGGCTGCCCAGGTCCAGGTCGCCGGATTCGACGCGGGCGGCGAGGTCGAGGACGTAACGCGCCTTGGCCCGCGACAGGCCGGCGCCGCGCAGGGCGTCCTCGCCCGCCGCCAGCACCGTGGCGGGGCGGACGGTGCCGGCGCCGCCGACGGCCGCCTCGAAGCGGGCGTAGATGGTGCGCCCCGCCTCCAGGCTGACCTGCTGGTGCGTGATGCTGGTGCACAGGTCCACGAACGGGTCGGGGTCGCGGGCGGCCCACGGCTGCGGCGGGTCCGAGCGGGCCAGGTCCGCCAGGACGGGGTCGGTGGTGCGCCAGTGGGCCACGGCGGCGGGGAGGGTGGCGAGCACGCGATCGGTGGATTCGACGGCGTCCGCGGGGGGTCGGGCCACGCCGCCGCATGGAGGTCGGGGCATGAAACGATTCCACCGTCGTTCCAGGCCCCTGCGGGGCCTCGGCGGCGCGCGGGGGGCGGCCCTCGTCGTGAAGCGGGCTCAGGCGCGCACGTAGCGGCGCACGCCGTCGGGTCCGGCCTCCATGCGCACGCGGCCGTCGAGTTCGAGGGCGTGCAGGTGGCCGACGACCTCCGCCATGCCCATGAACAGGGCGCCGTCGCCGTCGAGGCCCGGAAACAGCCGCCGGAACACCGCGTGGCCGGAGCGGGGGTGGTCGAGGAGGGTGAGGATGCGGTCGCGGCGCGCGGCGTGGGCGTCGAGGTGGTGGTCGAGGACGGCGTCGGTGAGGACGAAGGGGGCGCGGTGGCCGGGGAGGCACTCGACGCCCACGAAGCGGCGCAGTCCCTCCAGCGTCTCGACGTACTGGTGGAAGGCGCCCCGGTCGGCGTCGGCCAGTTCCACGGCGTTGCTGGTGATGCGCTCCAGCAGCGTGTCGCCGGAGAGCAGCACGTTGTCGTCGGTGAGGTAGCAGGTGCTCCCGGGCGTGTGGCCCGGCGTGCGCACCACCGTGACCTCCTCGTCGCCGAAGGCGGGGCGCGCCCCGTCGCCCAGGTCGCGCTCGATGGGGCAGTCCTCCAGCAGGGCATCCACGTCGTCGCTGGAGGCCCGCGCCCGCTCCACGTCGGCGGCGGGGACGCCGTGGGCGCGCATCGCGTCGGCGTAGGCGTCGTTGCGGGGGGCCTCGTCGCGGCGGAACGTCTCCACGAAGGGCGCCTCCTCGCGCGGGCACACCAGGGGCACGCCGAAGCCGTCGTGGAGGCGGTGGGCGTTGCCGGCGTGGTCCACGTGGCCGTGCGTGAGGTAGAGGGTCAGCTCGGCGGGGTCAACGCCCGCCGTCCGCACCGCGTCCACGAGGTCCTGGAAGTGGACGGGGTCGTTGACGCCGCAGTCCACGAGGGCGGGCTCGGCGCCGGCAAACAGCCACGCGTTGACGGTCTTGAGCGGGAACGGGACGGGGAGTTCGATGCGCACCGGGCGGCCCCGTCGGGGGCCGGGCGGGGAGGGCACGGGCGGAGGCAGGGGCGGTCGCCTTAAGGCTCAAGGCCCCGGAACCGTTGCCCGCCCATGGACGGGAGCGAGCCGTTGCAGCAGGTCACCTTCCGCGTCCAGCACGACTGCCCCCTCGCCCGCCTCTCCGCCGAGCTGGACACGGAGATGCAGGTCTGGAGCGGCCACCGGCTGGAGATCGTCTTCCTGCCCGCCGGCCGCCTCGCCCCCGAGCGCGTCCAGGACGCCGCTGCGCGCCACCTGGCCCCCGACCGCACCGTCCACGCCCCCGACGGGACGTTGTGGGTGTGGCGGCCGACGGTGGACCCCACGAGCAGCATCAGCCGCATCCTGGAGGCCCACGGCCTGCTGTGGCAGCAGCCGCTGCGCGTCGTGCGGGGGTGGGAGCACTACGACGCCCTCGCCCTCGCCGGCGGGGAGGGGGGCGTGCAGGCGGCCCTCGACGCCCTGCGCGAGGCCCACCCGACGCGCGTCGTGCGGCGGCGCACCGTGCAGCCGGAGGAGGTGCGGGCGAACCTGTTCTGGAGCCTGCAACCGGCCCTGGAGGCGCCCACGGACAAGCAGGCGGAGGCGCTGGTGGCGGCGCACGATGCCGGCTACTACCGCAGCCCCCGCCAGGCGACGACGGCGCAGGTGGCGGCGGGGCTCGGCGTCGCGCGCAGCAGCTTCGAGGAGCGGCTGCGCGCCGGCGAGAACCGCGTCATGGACGCCGTGCTGCCGGTGCTGGCGTGGACGCGCGGGGCGCGGGAACGGTAGGACGGGCCCCGCCGGCCACCAACGCTGAAAACGGGGACCCCCGTGCGCGCCCCGTGGACCTGCGACTGAGCGACGAGGAGCAACTCATCCAGAAGACGGTGCGGGAGTTCGCCCGCGGCAACGTCGCGGACCGGGCGGAGGCGCTCGACCGGGAGGGGACGTTCCCCCACGAGAGTCTCGCCGAACTGGCGGGCCTGGGGATGCTGGGCCCCACCATCCCCGAGCAGTACGGCGGCGTGCCCATCAGCAAGGTCGCCTACAACACGCTGCTGGAGGAGCTGGCCTGGGCGTGCGCGTCCACCAGCGTCACCGTCGCCGTCCACACGAGCGTCGCCGCGACGCCCATCGTCCAGTGGGGCAGCGACGCCACCAAGGAGCGCTTCCTGCCCAAGCTCGCCAGCGGCGCGTGGCTGGGCTGCTTCGCCCTGACCGAACCCGGCGCCGGCAGCGACGTCGCCGCCCTCTCCACCACCGCCGTCAGGGAGGGCGACGAGTACGTCCTCAACGGCTCCAAGGTGTTCATCACCAACGGCAACCACGCCGGCAGCGCCATCGTCGCCGCCAAGACGGACCCGTCCGCCGGCCACCGGGGCATCAGCCTCTTCGCCGTCGAGGGCGACGCGCCCGGCTTCGGCAAGGACGGCGCCGAGGAGAAGCTGGGCCTGCACGGCAGCGACACCGCCCGCGTCAGCTTCACCGACTGCCGCGTGCCCGCCGAGAACCTGCTGGGCGCCGAGGGCGACGGCTTCAAGCAGCTCATGGCCACCCTCAACGGCAGCCGCATCAGCATCGCCGCCCAGGCCGTCGGCATCGCCCAGCGCGCCTTCGACGAGGCGACCGCCTACGCCCGCGAGCGCCACCAGTTCGGCAAGCCGATCTCGGCCAACCAGGCCATCCAGTGGAAGCTCGCCGACATGGACACCCGCATCGAGGCCGCCCGGCTGCTGTACCAGAAGGCCGCCTCCATGCAGGACCACGGCGCCCTGACGCCCGAGATGGGCAGCCGCGCCAAGCTGTTCGCCTCCGAGACCGCCACGTGGGCCGCCATCGAGGCCGTGCAGGTCCACGGCGGCAACGGCTACACCACGGACTACCCCGTCGAGCGCCTCATGCGCGACGCCAAGATCACGGAGATCTACGAGGGCACCAGCGAGATCCAGCGGCTCGTCATCGCGCGCCAGGCCCTCGCGTAGCCCGTCCTGCGTCGCCGGTTCTATGAATCCCGGCGCACGTGCCGTCCCCATGAGCGGAGGCTCCGACGCCCCGTACCTGCCCCCCGAGGACGCCATCAAGCTCCAGCCCCCCGCCGGGCAGCCGCCCGCCCCCCGGCCGGCGCCCGAGCCGGAGCCTGCACGGCACCCCCCGCGCGGCGACGGCCTGCCCAAGGAGTCCCTGACGGCCGCCCTGCTGTTCGCCGCCGGCGCCCTGCACCTGGCGCTGGTGGACGACCACCTGGCCCACGCCCGCGGCGCCGGCCTGTTCTTCCTCGGCATCGGCTTCGCCCAGGTCGCGTGGTCCTTCCTGTACCTGCGGCGGCCCACCGAGGTCCTCGGCCGCGTCGGCCTGGCGGGCCTCGTCATCGCCCCCTCGCTGCTCTACGTCCTCACCCGCATCGTCCGCGCGCCGTGGAGCGACGCGCCGGAGGCCGTGGACCTGCTCGGCGTCGTGACGCTGCTGGCCCAACTGGGCGCCCTCGTGCCCCTCTGGAGCGACTGGCGGCCCCGCGTCGACGCCCCCACCGCCCGCGCCGTCCTGGGCGTCGGCGTCCTCCTGACCGCCGGCCTCTACACCAGCGCCATCGCCGCCGAGAACGTCGACTGGCTCTCGGAGGCCCAGGAGGCCCACAGCCACGGCCCCGGCGGGCACGACGACCACGGGGACCACGCCGGCCACGGTGGCCACGGCGGCGACTTCGTGGGCGTCCGGGGCGAGGTCACCGTCGGCAACCGCTCCTACTACGGTCCGGCGGACGGGACCGCCATCAGCGACTGGTGCCGCGCCGTCGGCCACCCCGACAGCGACTGCTGGCTGACCTTCCTCAACGACATGGTCGTCGCCGAGGGCAGCATCCCCGCCTTCGACGCCCTCGTGGAACTGACCGAGGTGGAGCCGGACGCCAACGCCCGCAGCCACGACCTGGCCCACGTGCTGGGGCACACGGCGTACCAGGCCTACGGCCTCAACGTCAGCCTGACGCTGGGCGAGTGCAGCTACGAGGTCTTCCAGGGCTGCATCCACGGCGCGCTGCAGGCGTTCTTCAACGACCTCGCCGCCCAGGGGCTCCCCCTCGACGAGGACAGCCTCGGCGGCGTCTGCGACGCGGCCACCTCCAGCTTCGAGCGCTACACGTGCTACCACGGCGTCGGCCACGGCGTCATGATGCACTCCACCTACGACCTGCACGGCAGCCTCGAGACGTGCGACCTGCTGCGCGACTGGTTCGACGAGGCGTCCTGCTACGGCGGCGTCTTCATGGAGAACGTCGTCGCCTACCTGCACAGCCTCGACCCCGACTACGTCCCCCACGACCACGGCGGCGGACCCCCCGTCTACTGGGTCGACGAGGAAGACCCCGCCTACCCCTGCAACGTCGTGGACGACGACTACAAGCGGTTCTGCTGGAAGATGCAGACCAGCCTCGTCCTGCACTTCAACGGCGGCGACTTCGAGGCTGCCAGCGGCGTCTGCGACGAGGCCGGCAAGCAGCGCCTGGCCTGCTACGCCAGCCTCGGCCGCGACGCCGCCCCCCACGCCGGCCGCGACCCCGGTCTCATGATGCAGTTCTGCTCCCACGGCGCCGAGGACGCCCAGCACGTCTGCGTCAAGGCGTTCACCGCCGGCGTCATGCTCCAGGCCAACACCCCCGAGGCCGGCCTCGACCTGTGCCCGCAGCTGCCCGAGGACTTCCGCGCGACGTGCTACAAGGAGGTCGGCAACCAGGCCGACTCCCGGCTCAAGGAGGCGGCCGAGGCGTTCTGCGACGACCGTGTCCCGGAGGCGTACCGGGAAGCGTGCCACGAGGGACGGGCGTAGGCCGGACCGTCACTCGACGTTCGCGTACGGCTGCGGCGCCTCCACCACGATCGTCTCGTCCACGGGCAGTTCCAGCCACGCGCCCTCCAGCTCGATGGTGATGAGGCCCCCGTCGCTGACGGGCTGGAGGTTCGGCGCCGGCGAGCCGACGGTGTTGCCGGAGGCGACGAGCACGACGCGGTTGCCGGCGTGCAGCACGTCGTCCTGGGGGAAGAAGGCCACCCGGACCTCCTGGCGCTTGCCGGAGACGTCGCCGTCGCCCGACGCCAGGCTGTCGACGTGGTTGAGGCTCTGGGCGGCGAAGTTGACCATGCGCAGCGTGCCGTCGGGCAACTCCTCGCCGAGGCTCAGCACGAGGCTGGCACGCTGCCCCTCGGCGGTGACGTTGGCGTGGAAGACCGGCAGGCCACTGACGTGCCAGTCGGATTCCAGGGGCTCGCTCTTCCAGACGACGCGGTCCGGCAGGCCCTGGGCGGTGACGAGGGCGCTCGTGAGGCCGCCGTGGGTGTCGTGGTAGGACGCCGTCCCGGTCGCCTCCTGGCCCAGCGCGCCGTCGCCCAGGGCGAACCGGTGCCAGGCCACGTCCGTGGGAGGCCACGCCTGCTCGTGGCGCCAGACGCCGTCGTCGTCCTGGACCTGCACGGAGGGCGCGTCCAGGATGCCCGTGTCGACGCCCTTGAGGAACTGGTCGAACCAGGCGACGAGGACCGTGTCCCACCAGTCGCTGCGGCAGGAGCGGCCCCGGTCGGCGTCCTCGTCGTACTCGCACTCGGCGGACGCCCCGGTGGGGGCGGGCCAGGCGTGGCCCCACTGCCCCAGCCACGCCTTGTACGGCACGCCCGTCTCCTGGACGGCGGACAACCAGTCCTCCATCATGTGGGGCTTGACGTTCCAGTCCTGCAGCCCGTGGACGTAGAACACGCTGGCGCGGTCGGGATTGCGGTCCCACGACGCGCGCAGTTCGGCGTGGAAGTCACGCACCTGCCAGTAGGCGTCCTTGTTGCCGTCGGCGGTGGAGGAGACACCGCCCTCCTGCACGTCCACCTGGTCCGTGCACGCCTCGCCGGCGGCGGCGGTGGCGACGTGGGCGGGGTCGCCCAGCAGTTGCGCACCCCCGGAGAGTCCCGCGGGGCTGGCGCCGACCATGGCCCAGTAGTACGTGTTGAAGCCGAAGCCCTGGACGTTGATGGGGACGCCGTTGACGAAGTTGTACTTGTACAGGTCCGAGATGCCGCTGATGGGGACGATGGTCTTCAGGGCGGGGGGCGCCTCCACCCACACGTCCTGGGGCGTCGTGCCGGGGTAGGAGACGCCGATGAGACCGACGTTGCCGTTGCTCCAGGACTCGGCGGCCATGTGCTCCACGACGGCCGCCGTGTCCTTGGCCTCCTGGGGGCCGCCCTGGGTGAAGCAGCCGCCGCTGTTGCCGGTGCCGCGCACGCTGCTGACGCCCACGGCGTAGCCGCGGCCCACCAGTTCGGCGCCGAGGCGGCCGAGGCTCTCCGGCTCCCCGCCGCCGTAGTAGGGCGTCACCTCCAGCACCACGGGGAAGGGGCCGTCGCCCTCGGGCTTGACGATCCAGGTGTCCAGTTCGACCAGTTCGTCGAGGGCCGTGCGCAGGTTCAGCGTCACCGTGGGCACCGCGACGTGCTCGGACAGGTCACGCAAGTAGTCGGCCACCGGAGCGGGGGCCAGGGCGTCGGGCCCCGCGTCGACGTCGGCGGCGTCCAGGTCGTCGCGTTCACCATCCAGGCACCCGGCCAGGGGCAGCAGGAGCAAGCTCAACAGGACGACAGCGGGCGGCTTCATCAGGGCCGCAGGCCCGTCGCCCCGCCTTAAGGGTTGCCGGTGCAGCGTCGTCCACCGCTTCGCCTGGGGGCCGATCCACCAAGCGTCGTCCCACAGCACTTTTCTTGCGTGAGCCCGGCTTGGCCCCCAAGCGGTGGTCCACATGGGGGTGCTGCGTCTGTCGAAGCTGGTCTTCGGGCTCGTCGCATGGAGCCTGCTCAGCGGCAGCCTCGTCGCGGCGCAGGGCTTCTTCGAGGACGGGGGCCCCGGCGGCGCCCCCGAGACCTTCGGCACGGCCGAGAGCCGCGTCGGCGACCGGGGGCTCTACAAGACCGCCCTCGTCGTCGTGGACGCCGCCGACGGCACGGGGTCGTGGATCGACATGGAGGCGCGCTACGCCCTCGAGCGCAGCGCCGACCGGTACGTCCTCGACCGCCGCGGCGACCCCGTCTGGGCGCGCTCCTTCGCGGCGGAGTGGGAGACGGAGCCGTTCGAGGCGGACCTGACGCAACACTTCGTCATCCCCGACGCCCCGGGCGCCGTGACGACGCTGCCGACGGTGCCCACCGCACCGACCGCCCCCACGGCGCCCACGGCCGGATGTGAATCCACGTACGGGGACTGGGACGCCTGGGAGGACTGCTGGACCGACTACGGTGCGTCCTGGGAGGCGTGGGGGGACGAGTTCGAGCGGGACTGGGAGGCGTGGGGCGACGACTGGGCCGACTGGGTGAACGACTGGAGCGGCTACGACGACACGTGGCTCTTCTTCGGCGCCCCCGTCCACCGGGTGCAGGAGACGCCCTGGCAGGTGACGCACCACGACGCCGACTCCACCGGCTTCGCGGCGACGTTCCGGCCCGGAGCGTCCGTGGACGTGCCCGACGGAGTGGACCTCTCCGGCCTCGCGGACCCCACGTGGACGGAGCCGATGGCCGTCGACGGCCCCTGCGGCTACCGCCACGACCTCCAAGGCGCCCGCGTGCCCATCTGGGAGTCCATCACCGTCCACGGCGCCTGCCCGCCGCCCGTCGCCTTCGACTTCGGCGCCAGCGAGTTGCTCTCGGGGCCCCTGGAGTTGCGCGTCAGCGGCACGGACACGGTCGGCGACTGGGACACCACCGTGTACGCCTGGGACCAGGACAGCGACCGGTTGCGTCTCTGGTTCGCCGAGGAGGTCGCCTACCCCGTGCGCATCCTCGACCGCCTCCCCGACGTCGTGCCGCCGGAGGTGCAGGCCCTCGTGGACGCAAACGTGCAGCAGCCGACCCTGTACGTGATGCACGAACTCATCGAGTACGAGGCCGGCACCGGCCCCGTCGACGCCGCGCCCCCCATGGGGACCTCCGGCCTCGCCGACGCCACCGCCCCCCGCACGCCCTGGGGCCCCGACGACGCGGGCGCTCCCATGCGCTGGCCCCTCTCGCGGGCCTTCCGGGAGGCGATGGCGGACCCTGCGCTCGCCGACTGGGCCAAGACCCACCCCGACGCCCAGGTCTACGCCGCATCCTACGCCACCCACGAGACGGCGGACCCGGGCGCACCCAACGGCGAGCCCGCCCGCACGGAATCGTGGGTGTTCCAGGTCAGCGACGGCCGCAGCGCCCGCCTCGTCG
>JANQNI010000365.1 GCA_028289805.1 Thermoplasmatota archaeon
CGACTGGGTGCTCGTGGGCGACCGCATCGCCGACCACTCCATGCGCGTCCTGGAGCGCAGCCTGCGCGCCACGTAGCCCGCGCCGGTGCGACGCCGACCCGGTGGAAAAGCCCCAACAAGGGTCGGCCCGGTCCCGTCCCCCATGGACGCTCCCCTCCACGACCGCCTCGACGGCCAGGTCGCCCTCGTCACCGGCGCCAACCGCGGCATCGGCGCCCAGGTCGCTGCCGACCTCGCCGCCCTCGGCGCCACCGTCTACGCCGGCAGCCGCAAGCTGGATGCGATGCAGGGCGTCGAGACCGAGAGCGGTGGCCACGTCCGCCCCGTGCGCCTCGACGTCACCGACGAGTCCAGCATCGAGGCCGCCGTGGCCGCCGCCGTCGACGGCTCCGGCCGGCTGGACGTGCTCGTCAACAACGCCGGCATCGGCGACTGGCACGGCGCCACCCTCGACGTGCTCGACACCGAGCGCATCGACGCGGTGCTGGCGACGAACCTGCGCGGCCCCATGCTGGCGTGCAAACACGCCCTGCCCCACCTGCTGGAGCACGAGGGCGGCCGCGTCGTCAACGTCAGCAGCGGCATGGGGGCCCTGGGCGAGGGCATGAGCGGCTCCGCCCCCGCCTACCGCGTCAGCAAGACCGGCCTCAACGGCCTGACCGCGTACCTGCACGGCGAGTACGCCGGGCGTGGCCTGCTGGCCAACTCCGTGTGCCCCGGCTGGGTGCGCACCGACATGGGAGGCCCGAACGCCCAGCGCAGCATCGAGGAGGGCGCCGAGACGCCCGTCTGGCTGGCCCGGCTCCGGCCGGGGGCGCCGGCGGGACTGTTCTGGCGCGACCGGGCCGTCATCGACTGGTGAGCCGGCGGGCCACGGGAGGAGGGGGGCGAGGCGTGGCGGCGTCCTACCGGTTCCGGCGGCGTGCCAGCACCAGCGCGGCGCCGACGGCGGCCAGGAGGACCAGGACGCCGGGTCCGGGCACGTCCTCGCCGTCCATCGCGCCGTCCTTGTCCATCGCGTCCATGGCGTCGCCGTCCTTGTCCATCGCGCCGTCCATGGCGTCGCCGTCCTTCTCCATCGCATCCTCGTGTCCGAGGACCACGGTGCCGGAGGCCAGCGGGACCGCCTCCAGGGCGTAGGACGTGGCGGCCTGAGCGTCGGCCGGGACGTTCCCGACCAGCGGCTTGAACAGGAACGGCGCCGGGTCGGGGTCGTCGCGGGGCTCGATGCTCACCACGGCCACGGCGCCGCGCAGGTCTGCGGGGAACGTCAACCCGTCCGGCGCGTCGCGAAGCAGGTCCTCGCCCGGGAACGGCGGCGCGTCCAGGTCGCCGCTGTGCGGGTCCGCGTCGTCGGCCTGGTCCGGGTGGTCGAAGCGACCCGTGGCGACGGGCACGCCGTCGAGCACGACCCAGCCCTCGTACACCCAGTCCGTTCCTGTCAGGTCGGGCAGGTCCAGGGAGGCGCTGTGCCCGGTCGCGTCGGGGACCAGGAACCAGATGCCCGCCTCCTCGTTCGTGCCGGGGCCGTCGGTGGGCGTGGCCAGGATGTACGTCCCCGAAGCGTCCCCGAACGGGACGCCCAGGTCCGCCTCCAACTCCGCCCGCCCGTCCGCCACGTCGCCGGCCAGGGGCTTGACGGCGGCGGGGACCGCGTCGTCGTCCCCCTCCGGCTCGAGGCTCAGAACGAACCGCGTCACGTCCGAGGCGAGGACGCCGTCCACGTAGAACGCCTCCACGGGGGCGCCGTCGAGGTCGGTCAGGGCGCCGTCGTCGGCGACGAGGAACTTCCCCGTCGACGCGGGGCCGTCGGCGGTGACGACCCACCCCTCGTAGTGGCCGTACGGGGGCGGCGCGAGGCCGTCGAAGGCCACCTCCACGCGCAGGGCGTCCTGGGCGGTGGCGAGGGGAGCGAGGAGGAGGGCGAGGGCCGCGGTCGCGGCCAGGATCGACTTCCGGGCGGTGCGTGCCATGCCCCGACCGCGCGCGTCCGGCCCAGGTAAGCGTTTTCCCGGTTCTTTCCCAGATTCGTTGCCGCCTTCGCTCCGGGGGTGTACGTCCGTCCCCCGCCGCGCGGCCGCGGGTCCGCGCCGCCGCTTCCGGCCCGCGCCTGCACGCCCTCGGGGGCCGTGGGCCGGAGCCCCGCGCGGTGGGCGGGCTGCGCCAAGGCTCATATCCCCCCTCCAGGTCGCGCAAGAAGTGCACCTCATCCCGAACCACCTCCGGGAGAAGGAGCTCTGCGACGCCATCGGCATCCAGAGCGTCGACGACCTGTTCTCGGACGTCCCCGCTGACCTGCGCATCCAGCGGCTGGACCTCCCCGACGGCGAGCCCGAGCGCTACCTCGTGCGCCGCCTGCGTCGCACCCTCGGCCGCAACGAGACCTACGACTCCATGCCGATCTTCCTGGGCGGCGGCCTCAAGCCCCAGCCGGTCCCCGCCAGCGTGCGGGCCGTCATCCACCGGCAGGAGCTGATCAACGCCTACACGCCGTACCAGCCCGAGGTCAGCCAGGGCCTGCTGCAGTGCCTCTTCGAGTACCAGAGCCTCATGGCGGACGTCACCCGCATGGAGGTCGTCAACAGCAGCATGTACGACGGCCACACCGCCCTCGGCGAGGCCGGGCTGATGGCCCACCGCGTCCACCCCCGCCGCCCCCGCTTCCTCGTGCCCCGTGCCCTGTCCTGGCAGAAGCGCAGCATCCTCGAAAACTACACGCGCGGCGCCGGCATGACGATCGAGTCCTACGGCTACGACGACGCCACGGGCGAGGCCGACCTGGCCGACCTGGAGGCCAAGCTGGGCGACGACGTGTGCGGTGTCTACCTCGAGAACCCCAACCACCTCGGCGTCTGGGAGACCCACGCCCGCCGCGTCGGGGAGTTGGCCCACGCCGCCGGCGCCCTGTTCGTCGTCGGCGTCGACCCCGTCACCCTCGGCGTCGCCACGCCCCCCGGCCAGCTCGGCGCCGACGTCGTCGTCGGGGAGGCCAGCTGCTTCGGCGGCGCACCCGCCGCGGGCGGGCCCCTGCTGGGCCTCTTCGGCTGCACGGAGAAGCTGGTGCGCAAGATGCCCGGCCGCCTTATCGGCGCCACCCGCGACGAGGACGGCAAGCGCGGCTACGTCATGACCCTCCAGGCCCGCGAGCAGCACATCCGCCGCTCCAAGGCCACCAGCAACATCTGCAGCAACGAGGCGCTCATGGCCAACATGGCCGCCATGCACCTCAGCCTCCTGGGCCGGCGCGGCCTGCGCGACCTGGGCCTGCACAACCTCAAGGTCGGCGCCAAGCTCCAGAAGACGTTGGCCGCCGCCGGACTGGAGAAGCGGTTCTCCGGCGCCCACTTCAACGAGTTCGTCACCCGCGTCGGGGACGCCGACGCGTTCCACGAGGCGATGCTGGGCGCGGGCGTCCACGCCGGCCTGCGCCTCGGCCGCGACCTGCCCGAGTTGTCGGACTCGATGCTGTGGGGCGCCTCCCCCGTCCTGTCGCCCGACGACTTCGCCGCGCTGGAGCGGGCCTTCCAGACCGTGGAGGTGACGGCGTGAGCGACGCCGCCCCCGGTCCCCGCCACTCCCGCATGGTGGTGCCCCACGAGGTCCCCCTCGTCGTCGAGGAGGCCCGCGACGGCACCACCGGCGTCCACCTGGGCGACCTGCACGAACCCGACGAACTGGCCGCGCTCGTCCCCGACGCGCTGCGCTTCGACCCCCTAGCCGACGGCGGCGCCGACGACGCGGGCGACTTCGGCCTCACCGAACCCCAGGCGGTCTACCACTTCACCAAGCTCTCGCAGAAGAACTTCGGCAACGACACCGCCCTCTACCCCCTGGGCAGTTGCACCATGAAGTACAACGCCAAGGCGTGTGACGAGGTCGCCTCCTGGAGCATGGTGAACCTGGTCCACCCCGAGCAGGACCCCCGCACCCTCCAGGGCCACCTGGAGGTCTTCTTCGAGCTGGAACGCTGGCTCGGCGAGGTCACCGGCATGGACGCCGTGACCCTGCAACCCGCCGCCGGCGCCCAGGGCGAGTTCCTCGGTTGCCTGCTGGCGCGCGCCTACCACGAGTCGCGCGGCGAGGGCCACCGCGACGAGGTCATCCTCCCCGACACCGCCCACGGTACCAACCCCGCCACCGCCGGCATGGCCGGCTACAAGGTCGTCGAGTTCCAGAGCCGCGAGGACGGCCGCGTCGACCTGGACGCCCTGCGCGCGGCGGTGTCGGAGCGCACGGCGCTGTTCATGCTCACCAACCCCAACACCCTGGGCCTCTTCGAGCAGGACATCCAGGAGATCGCCAAGATCGTCCACGAGGCCGGCGGTCTGCTCTACTACGACGGCGCCAACCTCAACGCCATCCAGGGCAAGTGCCGCCCCGGCGACATGGGCTTCGACATCGTCCACATCAACCTCCACAAGACCTACGCCGTGCCCCACGGCGGCGGCGGACCCGGCAGCGGCCCCGTCGGCGTCAAGGCGCGCCTGGAACCGTTCCTGCCCGTGCCCCGCGTCGTCAAGCGGGACGACGGGGCGTTCGACGTGGAGTACCAC
>JANQNI010000061.1 GCA_028289805.1 Thermoplasmatota archaeon
TGGCCGGAGACGGTGGCACAATGCCACCCGGACAACGGGGCGAGCCTGCGCATACTGGAGCGGGCGGGGTACGTGCGCGTCGCCGACGGGGGCGACAGCGCCCTGTGGCTGCTGCGACGGGCGGCGCCGTAGCCCGCGCGGTCCCCGCCGCCGCGCTTTTATCAAGGCCCCTCTTGGCCGCGCCCGTGCCCAAGGACGAGCTCGGACAGCCGGAGGTGAACATCGGTCTCATCGGTCACGTCGACCACGGCAAGACCACCCTCACCAAGGCCCTCAGCGGGAAGTGGACGGACGAGCACTCCGAGGAGATTCGCCGCGGCATCAGCATCAAGCTGGGCTACGCCGACACCACGTTCTACGAGGGCGTCGACGCCGACGGCAACGAGGTCTACACCACGCGCCCCGACGACGAGCGGCTCTCCGGCAAGCCGGAGATGCTGCGCCGCGTGTCCTTCGTCGACGCCCCCGGCCACGAGACGCTGATGGCGACGATGCTCTCCGGCGCCGCCCTGATGGACGGGGCGCTGCTGATGGTGGCGGCCAACGAGAAGTGCCCTCAGCCGCAGACGCGGGAGCACCTGATGGCCCTCGACACCATGGGCGCCAAGAACATCGTCATCGTCCAGAACAAGATCGACCTCGTCACGGACGAGCGCGCCGTGGAGAACTTCAAGGAGATCAAGGAGTTCGTCAAGGGCACCGTCGCCGAGGACGCCCCCGTCATCCCCATCTCGGCGCACCACGACGTCAACCTCGGCCAACTCATCAAGGCCATCGAGGCGCACATCCCCTCCCGCCCCCACGACCCCGCAGCCGCCCCACAGATGCTCGTGGCGCGCAGCTTCGACATCAACCGCCCCGGCACGCCCCCCGGCAAGATCCGCGGCGGCGTCATCGGCGGCACCCTCTCGCGCGGCTCCCTGAAGGTGGGCGACGAAATCGAGGTCCAGCCCGGCCTGCGCGTCGAGAAGGACGGCAAGAGCAAGTACGTCCCCGTCACGACGAAGGTCAACGCGCTGTTTTGCGGCACCCAGAGCCTCAAGGAGGCAGGCCCCGGCGGCCTCGTCGCCATCGGCACCGACCTGGACCCCAGCGTCACCAAGGCGGACAACCTCGTCGGCCGCGTCCTGGGCCACCCCGGCGCCCTGCCGGACGTCCGCGACCGCCTCCAGATGGAGGCCCACCTCCTCGACCGCGTGGTGGGCGCCAGCGAGGACACGAACGTCGAGCCCATCAAGGTCAAGGAGCCGCTGATGCTCAACGTCGGCACCGCCACCACCGTCGGCCTCGTGCTGAAGTCGGCCGGCGGCAACGTCGAGGTCGTCCTGAAGCTGCCCGTGGCCTCCGAGCCCGGCGGCCGCATCGCCATCAGCCGCCGCGTCGGGGGCCGCTGGCGCCTCATCGGCTACGGCGTGCTCCAGTAGCCAGAGGACGCGCCCGTGTCCGTCCCCGTGGTCCTGGACACGAACGCCCTGCTGCTGCCGTTCACCGACGGCACCGACCTGGACGCGGAGGCTGAGGCGCTGCTGGGCGCCGTGCGCTTCGTGGTGCCCGAGCCCGTCGTCACGGAGTTGCACACGCTGGCGGCCCCCGACGGCTCCGGCGAGACCGCCCGCGCCGCCGCCGGCGCCCTGCGCCTCCTGGCCCGCTTCGAGCAGGCCCCCAGCGACCGCCCCGGCGACGACGCCGTGCTGGACGTGGCGGACCGCCTCGGCGCCGCCGTGCTGAGCAACGACCGCCGGTTGCAGCGGGAGGCTCGCAAGCGCGGCCTCGTGGTCCTCGCGTCGCGGGGCCGGGGGCGGCTGCACCGCCTCGACAGCAGCGTCGCGTAGCCCATCAGCGCGGCGCGCCGGGGGGCAACGCCGGCCGCGGCCCGATGCCCTGCAACCGGCTGGCCGCCTTGCGCCGCAGCGCCGCGTCCACCAGCAACGGGACGACGGTCAGCAGGGCGAACAGGGCCACGGCGCGGAAGGGGCCCTGCAACTGGTACCAGACGCCGAATGCGAGGGCGATGAGGATCTCCAGGATGGCGATCCGGGCCTCGGTGCGGCTCGACTCGTAGAGGATCTCCGCCTGGATGGCAGGATCCAGTTCCGTCTCCTCGTAGCCGAGCATGGCCGTGACGCCGGGCACGAGCGACCAACCGGTGTCGTGCGTAAGGCGTTTCCGCGACGCTTGGGCCGGACGCCGGCGCACGGCGGGGCCCCGCACCGCCAAAAAGCCAATGCCCCGGCACCGGTGGCCCCACCGTGGTCACGCGCATCTGGTTCGCCCGCCACGGCGAGGTGGAGGCCCCCTTCGTCGGCACCTTCGTCGGCCGCACGGACGTCCGGCTCAGCAGTCTCGGCAAGCACCAGGCGGAGGCCATCGGGTCGTTCCTGGAGGAC
>JANQNI010000067.1 GCA_028289805.1 Thermoplasmatota archaeon
GGGCCGGACGAAGAAGGAGAGCACGTCGTCGGAGGCCACCACGTAGCCGAGGTCGCTGGTCGTGGCGGCATGGGCGGTGCGCAGGGAGGCGGCCGGTGCGGACGCGCCCAGGCACGCGGCGGTCTGGGTCGGCGAGAGGGCGGTTCCGGGTGCGACGTTGTTGGCGTAGGGGTTGATGTCGGCGCCGTCGGGGGTGCCGTCGCAGTCCTGGTCCGGGTGGAGGGGGTCGAGTCCGTAGACGTAGTGTTCCCAGCCATCGAGCAGACCGTCGCCGTCCGTGTCGGGGTCAAGGGGATCCGTGTCTGGAAGCGCATCGTCCAGCCCCAGTTCCTCGCCGTCGGAGAACAGGTCGCCGTCCGTGTCGGGATCGAGGGGGTCGGTGCGCGCCACGGAGTGCTCGAAGCCGTCGAGGGCGTTGTCGGCGTCCGTGTCGGCGTCGGTGGGGTCCGTGTCGAGGAAGCGGACCTCGACGCCGTCGAGGAGGCCGTCGCCGTCCGTGTCGGGGTTGAGGGGGTCGGTCTCGTTCTCGTCGTGCACGCCGTCGCCGTCGGCGTCCTCGCGGTCGTCGGCGAGGCCGTCGCCGTCCGTGTCGGGGCCGTCGCCGGCGAAGCGGCGCACGGCGAACTCGTAGGCCTCGCCGCCGGTGCCGCTGCTCTCGGCGCCCAGGACGGCGGCGTCCTCCAGGAGGACGATGCTGGTGCCCATCCAACCGTTGTCGCCTCCGCCGGACTGGAACCGGTCGGTCGGGTACCAGGAGCCGCCGATGCGTTCGTAGAGGAAGCCCTCGCCAGGGCCCCGTCCAGGAGCGGAGATGACCGCCACGTCGCCCTGGAGGGCCACGGCGAAGCCGAAGTAGTCTGACGTCAGGAGGCCGCTGGGGACCAGCTTCTGCTGGTACGTCCAGGCGTCCGTGGTGTTGTCGTAGTGGTAGACGTAGGCGGCGCCGGCGCTGCTTGCGCTGGTGTCTTGACCCGTGGCGCCCGCGATGAGGACGCCGTCATGGACGTCGACGCCAGCGCCGAAGCTGTCCCAGTCCATCGCGTCGGGAGCGTTGTGCTTCTGGACGCGCTGCCAGGAAGCGCCGTCGTGCTCGTAGACGAAGACGGAGCCGGCGCGGCGCTTGTGGGAGTTGTCGTACTGGGCGCCGATGGCCAGCACGTCGTCGTCGACGGCAAGGTGCCCCTCGTACCACTCCGTGGCGGTGGGGGACGCCAGTTCCTGGACGTGGATCCATCCGGAGCTGGTGTCTTCGAAAACGTGCACGGCGCCGTTCCAGTGGGGGGCGCCCCAACTCGTGGCCAGGACGGTGCCGTCCGTCACTGCAACGTGCACGCCGAGGTAGTTGTATTCGTCCGACGTCGGGGAACGCAGCTTCTCCTCATAGGCGTAGGTGTCTCCGCTGCGCCGGTAGACGTACACGGCCCCGGCCTGCTCCCCGTCTTCGTCGTCCCAGTCGGCGCCCACGGCCAGGAGGCCGTCCTCGACCGCAACGCTGACGCCGAAGTGCTGCTCGGAGTGCACGTCAGGAGCCTGGATGCGGTCGACCTGGACCCAGGTGTTCAATTGCCATTGGAAGACGTAGACGGCGCCCTCGCCGCCGTTCGACCAGGGTGCGCCGACTAG
The DNA here is from genome assembly GCA_028289805.1 of Thermoplasmatota archaeon. Classification (GTDB taxonomy): domain Archaea; phylum Thermoplasmatota; class E2; order JACPAO01; family JAHFTW01; genus JANQNI01. Next base: position 1,624 of record JANQNI010000067.1, read on the forward strand.
GAGCATATCTCCCTCGCGCGCCATAGCATGTCCGAACTCTGCGCCGGAGTCGAGACCGGTCGGTGCGATGCTCCGTTCGGGGCTCAGAGTGTCGGCCTGGACGGCCGGGGCAAGCACCGTCAGCAGCAGCAGGACTGCCACGAATGCGGAAGAGCCTGCATGGTTCCTGGAAGATCCATGGGGAGACATCGGTCCAAGCGACGACTCATAGAATAAAAGGCGTGGGGGAAATCTACGGCGCATAGCCAAGGTGCGCCTGGTCCCGTTCCTTTGCCACAGGAGGCACCGGGCCGTTTCGCCTCACGCCGTGTGCGACACCGTTCTGGCTTCGCTTTCCACCTGCGCAAGCGCGGCCGGAGCGAAGGCAACTACGAGATCGGCGGACCCTCGCCCGATTCGAGCGTCGGTCGAGGCTTGCGCCTCTCCGTCCGGTCCGAAATCCGGCCGGATTCCCGTTTCACTACGGACCCACCCGGATTCGAACCGGGGTCCACGGCTCCGAAGGCCGTAAGGATATCCAGACTACCCTATGGGCCCACAACGTGGGGGGGAGGAAGGAGAGAAAAAGGGCGCCCGGCGGGCTTACTCCTCTTCGGAGTCGCCGGAGAGCTCGACGGCCTCGCTCTCCTCGTCCTCGGAGTCGCCCTCGAGCGCGGTGGCTTCCTCGGGCTCCTCTTCCTCGATCTGGATGATGGGGGTCTCGTCCATCTCGACGGCGGGGGCTGCCAGGACCTCGGTCTTGGCGATCTCGACGCGGCGCAGGGGGTGGATCTTGCGGGCGTCCTTGTAGATGGCGTTGGAGAGGTCGCCCATCAGGACGAGCTTCAGGAAGCCGTTGAGGGTGTTCTCCTTGGCGGCCTTCTCGACGTGCTCGACCATGATGCGGCGGACGTCCTGGGTGGCGCTGGTCTGGGCGCGGCGGTCGGTGACGGCGAAGGGCTTGACGCGCAGGCGGCTGCCGTCCTTGGTCTTGACGTCGAAGACGGCGGGGACCTTGGTGTGGCCGCGGCGGGTGAGGCGGCGCACGTAGTCGGAGGTCATGTTGTGACCGTCGAAGACGGTCTTGGCCTGGTTGTCGTGGACCTCGTTGACCTTGAAGGTGAGCTTGACGTGCATCTGGCGCATGTCGCCGGTGAGGTCCTGGAGGGTGACCTCGGCGCGGCGGCCCAGGAGCTTCTCGGGCTCGTCGGCGAAGGTCTCGCCGAGGAGGTGGCTGTTGAAGGCGGCGGGGGCGGTGACCTTGTACCACTGCTTGGACTTCCAGCGGTCCTTGACGCGGCGGGCGGCTTGGCGGGCACGGGCGAGGGCCATGCGGCGGCCGAAATGGAGGTGATATTTGAGCCTTGGGCTGTCTGGGGGCGGCCGATTTTGATGCCTACAGGAGGAAGCCCTATTGTACCGGATTTGGTACAATGGTCGTGGTGTTGGCGGACAACCCCCTCCTGACGGTCCTGGGCCGGCGCGGCGCAGGCGCCGTGCTCGACGCCCTGCGTGCCGGCGACGGGCCTTGGACCTTGCGGGGCCTGGCCCGCGACGCCGGCGTCCCCCCGGCCACGGCGTCGCGGGTGGTGGCGGACCTGGAGGCGCTGGAGGCGCTGGAGAAGCTGCGGCCGGGCCGCGACGCGCGCATCCGGTGGCGACCGGGGCCGGTGGCGGACCTGCTGCGGGCGCTGGCGGTCCCCGACCCGCGGGCGGAGACGCTGGCGGCGTTCCGGGCAGGGTACGCGGGCCCTGCCGACTCCGTCCACGCCTACCGGGTGGAGGGGGACGTCGCCGGCGACCCCCGGACGCCCCTGCGCGTGGTGGTGCTGTCGCGGGACGAGGATGCCGCCTGGGACGCCGTGGGGCCGGCGCTGGACGCGGTGCGTGCGGCGGGGTGGCCGGCGCCGGAGGTGGCAGTGCACGACCCCCGCGACCTGGACGCGTCGGTGCCGGCGGACGCGGCGCTGTTGGCCGGTTGGGACGTGCGCGGGCCGGCGGGCTAGCCGGGCAGGAGGGTGGCGAGGCCCAGGTACACAGCGACGCCGATGGCCACGAGGATGGCGATCTTGACCAGCGTCAACGCGGTCTTGAGCAGGAACCGCAGGACGAGGATGCCCACGACGATGAGCACGATGGCGACGACGATGGGCAGGGGGGCGCCGAAGTCGACGGCGAGGGGGAGCATCGGAATCGGGATGGGTTCCTGTCTCTTGGGGCTACCGGAGTGCCCTCCACAACCGCTTGCGGTCGAGGCGGTATACCCATGTGTTGGGGTTGCCCTCCTCCTTGACGCGCAGGCCGAGGGTGTGGTCGTGGTGGTCGCTGAAGTCGCGCAGGTCGTCGACGAAGTCCTGCGGCTGGCGGCGCAGCGCCTCCGCAGCCTCGTCCTCGTAGGTGTCGTAGTGGAACGGGAACGTGAGTCCGGTGGAGACCACCTTGATGGTGCCCTTGCCCTTGAGGCCGGTGATGGTGACCAGCTCCCCCGTCAGTTCCCGGTCGTGGGCGTCCTGGTACGGGTTGGGGAACCACTGGTTGCAGTCGACGCACAGCAGCTCGCGCACGTCGGAGAGGCCCTCCACGTCCTCGTGGTCCTCCAGGACGCGCAGGAGGGTCCCGTCCCGGTAGGCCATGAACATGCGCGTGGAGTCGCAGTGGGGGCAGGCGTACATGGTCTGGTCGGGCAGGACCGTCCTCGTCTTGAATCCCTTGCGTCGCGGTCCCCGGCCGTCTACTCGGGGGGCACCGGTTGCCGGACGCGGCGCAGGGGCTTGGCCGCCTCCTGCCAGCGCGCCACGCGGCGCTCGGTGACGGCGTGGCCGAGGACGTTGGTCTCCAGGCCGTCCAGGTAGGCGTTGACGTCGGCGGCGACGCGGGCGGCGCTGCGGCGCTTGAGGGCGTCCACGTCGACGTCGGCGCGGGCGAGGGCCTCGGCGTACTGGGGGCCGACGCCGTGGACCTTCATCAGTTGGGCCATGGTCTGCCAGCGCCGCACGGTGCGCGCGGGGGCGTCGACGCGGCGGGCGAGGTCGTCGGCGTCCTCGTAGCAGAGGCGGGCCGTGGTCTTGACGCCGAGCTCCTCCAGCTTCTGCGCGTAGACGGGGCCGATGCCCTCCACGTCCAGCACGGGGTGGACGTCGCCCTGGAAGTCGCGGTAGACGGGGGGCCGCTCCGGGGGTTCGAGGGTGGTGCCCGCGACGGCGGCGTCCACGGCGGCGTCGATGGACTCCATGGATTCCGGGGTCTCCGCAGCCTGCGGCGCCGGGTCCTCCGGTGTGGAATCGTCCTCGCCGGCCGTGGCGGGGGCCCCCGGGTCCGACGCGGGCCCCGGCCCGG
>JANQNI010000089.1 GCA_028289805.1 Thermoplasmatota archaeon
CTGGCGTCGATGGCGTGCGCCTCGGCCCCGCGGTCCACGGCCCAGCGCGCGGCCCACGCGTTGCCGCAGCCCAGGTCCAAAAACCGCATCCCCGCCCCAACGCTCAGGCCGTGCAGGGTGGGGGCGGCGGTCTGGCCGTGGCCGTGCTCCATGCCCTCGGCGCGGCCCCGGCGGGCCCAGTCGTCGAAGACGTCGGCGGCGCGGTTCGGGCGCTCGGGGGCGTCGGCCATGTCAGAAGAACCGGAAGGTCAGCATGCCCAGCAGCGAGAGGCCCAACAGGCCCAGCGAGACGTGGGCGAGGACGTGGTTGCGGCCCAGGAGGCGGCCGTACTCGGGGCCGGGCTCGTCGCCGCCCAGGACCGTGCGAGCGTGGCGCCGGAGCCGCTTCTCCGTCGGGACGTGGCCGGCGAGGCCCACGATGTAGGCGCCCAGGGCGAACGTCATGGACAGTCCCAGCACCATCGGGCCGCCCATGCCGCCCAGGGCGTCGCTGCCGTACTCGCCCATGCCCATCACGGCGCCGCCGAAGAGGATGGTGCCCGTGGACGTGACGCCCATGAAGGGGCCGTGGCGACCGGTGGCGTAGAACGACGCCAGGAGGGAACCGCCATGGCGGTCGCGCCGACCGGCGCTCAGGATGACGGAGAACGCGTACGCCGCACCGCCCATCCACGCGATGGCGAACAGGACGTGCAGGGCCCGGATGACCTGGAGGACTTCGACCATGGCGGCGGCGAAGACGGGGGGACTTAAGGGGCCATGCCGAGCGGGATGTCGCCCACCCCACGGCGTCGCGCGGGCGCTGCCCATCGTGCGGGCCCTGCCCGAGCACGTCCGCGACCGCTTCGGGCCAACGCTCATATACCGGACCCATGTCGGCCGGCCTACTCTACGAGGTGTCCCTATGGCCCGCGTTCCCGCCAAGATGTACCGCAAGATCACCCAGCGCCCCTACACGCGCCGCGAATTCATGGGCGGCGTCCCGGGCCTGCGCATCCTGCAGTTCCACTCTGGCAACAAGAAGAAGCTCGACTTCCCCGTCGCCCTCCACCTCGTCACGGAGGAGCGCGGCCAACTGCGGCACACGGCCATGGAGGCCATGCGTATCACCGCCGTCCGCTACATGGACAAGAAGGCGGGCCGTGACAACTACCACCTGCACATGCGGGCCTACCCGCACCACGTCCTGCGCCAGAACAAGCAGGCCAGTGGCGCCGGTGCCGACCGCGTGTCCATGGGCATGCGCCTCAGCTTCGGCAAGCCCATCGGCACCGCCGCCCGCATCTACGCCGGCCAGCAGATCGTGACCATCCACACCTACGCGCGCGCCATCGAGCACGCCAAGGAGGCGCTGCGCAAGGTGAGCAACAAGATCGCCATGCCGTGCCACATCGACGTCGAGAGCGAGGACGCGACCCGCTCCGTCGACGAGCTGCTGCACGTGGCCGAGGAGGCCCACGGCCAGACCCTCAAGGGCGCCGGCGTCGTCGAGGAGCCCACCGAGGCCGTCGAGGGCGAGGAAGGCGAAGAGGTCGAGGGTGCCGCGGAGGGCGAGGAGCCCGCCGAGGGTGCGGAGTCCGAGGCTCCCGCCGCGGAATCCGAAGAGAGTCAGGCTTAAGCGCGTCCGCGGGGCTTCCGCTTCCGGGTGTGGCCGTGACGCGGATTCGCAGTCCGTTCGTGTTCGCCTCCTCGCTGGCCTTGCTGGCCTCGGCCGCCGTGCTGGGGCAGGGTCTGGAGCGACCCCCGGCGGACGCCTTGGGGTCCTTCGACGCGCTCGCCTCCGAGGACCTGCGCCTGCGCGGGGACTTGGTGGCCGCCGCCGTCCCCGCGACGGCCGCGTGGTCGCCCGCCCACGCGGTGCTCTCCAACGCCACGCTGTGGCTGGACGGCCCCGCCGTGGCGGCCGTGGCCGACGCCGTGCTGGTCACCGGCCTGGACGCCGCCGTCGCGGGGGAGGACCGCGTCGTGCAGGGCGCCGTCGTGTACGCGGACCGCCACCCCGACGACCCCAGCCGGAGCCTCGTGGTCGTGGCCGCCCACCGGGTGAGCGACGCCCCGTAGGTGCCCATGGACGTCGCGTGGTGGTCCGTCCTCCTGCTCCTGTTGGCGGGGCTGTCGCTGCTGGCGTGGTCCGTGCGCGCCCTCGACGCCCCCGGCGCCGTCGCGGCGTTCCTGGTGGGCCTCGTGGTGGCCGTCACCGCCGACATCGGCTGGCTGTTGCTGATGACGGTCTTCTCCGTCGTCGGCGCCGTGGTGACCCTCGTCGGGAAGCGCCGCAAGGAGGGCCGGAAGGCCGCCGAGGCGCGCGACGGCGAGCGGGGAGTGCGCAACGTGCTGGCCAACGGCCTCGCGGCGGTGCTCGCCGCCCTGTGCGTGGTGCTGGTGGACGAGTCGGCCGCGATGCTCGCCTTCGCCACCGCCGTGGCCGCCGTCACCGCCGACACCATGGCCACCGAATTGGGGTCCCTGGGCCGCGGGGCGCGCCGCATCGTCCCCCCCTTCGACCTGCGGCCCCCCGGCGAGAACGGCTGCGTCAGTTGGGTCGGCCAGTCGGCCGCCGCCCTCGGCGCCGTCGTCATCGCCCTCGCGGCCGTGCCGTTGCTGGGCCTGCCCCTGCACCTGGCGTGGGTGCCCGCCGTGGCGGGGTGGCTCGGCTGCCAACTGGACTCGGTGCTGGGGGCGACGCTGGAGCAGGACGAGCACAACCCCCGCCGGCCGCTGGGCAAGGAGGGCGTCAACTTCCTGGCCAGCCTCGTCCCGGCCGCCGTCGTGCTGGCTGCGGCGCTGCTGGCCGCTGCGTAGGCACGAGGCGGGGCATGGGCTAAGAGCCGTCCGCCCCCTGCGGCACCCATGCATTGGTCCGTCCCCTGCCTGCTCCTGATTGCGCCCGTCCTCGCGGGCTGCATCGACCGGGGCGCGGACGACCCCGCACCAACCGCGGTCGCCACGGGAATCATCCTGGACGCCACCGACCGCCCCGTGGCGGGAGCCGCCGTGTCGCTCGTCGAGGCGGCACGCACCGCGACCTCCGGAGCCGACGGCCGCTTCGCCCTGGAGGACGTGCCAACGGGTCGCTGCACCGTGGAGGTGCGCCACCCCGACTTCCTCGTCAAGCGGGGCACCACGACCTGCCCCTTCACGAACCTCGCACTCCGCATGACGCAGGCCCCCACCGGCGTCGACCCCGACGACTTCCTGCCCACCGCGGCGGACATCAACTACACCCCCCCGCCGCCGCGCTTCGACCTCCTGGGCCGCGTCCTGGACCCCGAGGGAGCGCCCATCCGGGAGGCCGCGTGGAACACCACGCGCGACGGCGCGGTGCTGGCCGGCGGACGCACCGACGCCGACGGCCGCTTCGCGGTGCTGTTGGAGGCGGGGCCCCTGCGCGTCGCCGTCGAGGCCCCCTGCCGACCCGTCGTCG
>JANQNI010000190.1 GCA_028289805.1 Thermoplasmatota archaeon
CGTGACGCGCGTGGTCGCCGCCGGCAAGCACCTGGTGGCGGAGGCGCCCACCGGCATCGGCAAGACCGCTGCCAGCCTCGCCCCGGCCCTCCAGCATGCCCTCGAGCTGGGCCGCACCGTGCTGTTTCTCACGAGCCGCCAGAGCCAGCACCGCATCGCCGTGGAGACCCTGCGCCAGATCCGCGAGAAGCGCGGCGCCGTCTTCACCCTCGTCGACCTCGTCTCCAAGCGCGACATGTGCCTGCGCAGCGAGGCCGTCGACCTGCACCCGGGGCGCTTCCCGGACTTCTGCGCCCAGGAGACGCGCACCCGGAGCTGCAAGTACCTGCGGGACCTGGACGAGGACACCCGCAACCGCGTCCGGGACGGCGTGCTGCACGTGGAGGAGTTGATGGCGGTGGGCAAGGAGGCGCAGATCTGCCCCCACCTGCTGGCCATGGAGACCAGCAAGGACGCCCACGTGGTCGTGGCCGACTACAACCACCTCTTCTCCGACATCCGCGACCGGTCCCTGGAGCGCCTCGGCGTGGAGCTGAAGGACCTCGTCGTCATCGTGGACGAGGCCCACAACCTGCCCGACCGCATCCGCCAGAACCACGCCCACCGCATCACGGACTACCTGCTGGACCAGGTGGAGGGGGAGGCGCGCCTGCAGAAGGCCCGCGCCGTCCTCGCCGACGTCCAGGCGCTGCGCAAGTGCCTGCGCGACCTGGCCGAGACCGCCGTGCGGGAGGGCCGCGACGAGGAGGGGCGCCTGATGGACAAGGAGCGCCGCATCGCCCGCGTGGACGTCGACGAACTGCCCGCCGCGTTTCTCAAGGCCCGCAGCGGCGGCACCCTCGGCCTCGTGCGCACCCTCGACGACGCCGTGGAGGACCTCAACGCCCTCGTGCGGGAACTGAAGAAGGGGACGGACGCCCAGGTCCACGCCGAGCAACTGGCCGAGGCCGTCGAGGACTGGGGCCGCTTCCAGTCCGGCGCCCTGCGCTACTTGGAGTGGGACGACGCCGGCACCGCCCTGCACGTGCGCCTGCTGGACCCCGGCGTCCCCGCCCGCAAGGTGTTCTCCGGCGTCCACAGCGCCGTGCTGATGAGCGGCACCCTGAGCCCGCCGGAGACCACCCGCGACCTGCTGGGGCTGGAGGAGGCCCGCACCACGGTCCGCACGTACCCGAGCCCGTTCCCGCCGGAACACAAGGCGGTGGCGGTGATGCAGGGCGCCAGCACCCGCTTCAAGGAGCGCAGCGACGAACTGTGGCACCGCATGGCCAAGCAGGTCGCCGACGTGTGCGAGGCGACGCGGGGCAACGTCGCCGTCTACGCCCCCAGCTACGCCATCCTGCGCGAACTGCGCATCGCCCTCGACCTCTTCGGGCTGGGCGACGACGGACCCCGCGAGCGCATCGACGAGGAGCCCGGCATGACCAAGCAGGAACGCGACGGCGTCCTGGACCGCCTCGAGGGCGCCCGGCGTCGCGGCAGCGGGGGACTGCTGCTCGGCGTCCTGGGCGGCAGCTTCAGCGAGGGCGTAGACTTCAAGGACAACCTGCTCTCGGCCGTCTTCATCGCCGGGTTGCCCCTCGCGCCCCCGGACCTGGAGGTCCAGGCCGCCGTCGGCTACTTCGAGAAGCGCTTCCCCGGCCGCGGCCGCCTCTACGCCTACATCGCCCCCGCCATGAACAAGGCGATGCAGGCGATGGGCCGCGGCATCCGCAGCGGGACGGACAAGTGCGCCCTGGTGCTGATGGACGAACGCTACAACGCGCCGCCGTACCGCAACTTCCTGCCCGCCGAGCCCCGGCCCGTCTACACGCCGGACCCCGCGGGGTACGTCACGCAGTTCCTACGCGCCCACGACCTCTGACCCGCCCCGGGCGACGCGGCGGGCACGGACGCGGGAGGCGCCCCACACCATCC
>JANQNI010000211.1 GCA_028289805.1 Thermoplasmatota archaeon
CCGGCCCGGCGACGCCTCCGTCGTGGACTTCACCGCCCCGCCGAGGCGCGACGAGGCGGCCGCCCCGGACGAAGCGGGCGCCGGGTCCGAGGGCGGTGCCTGGGGGGACGCCCTGCATGGCGTCCGGTGGGAGAACGCCCTGCCGCCCACCGTCCTCCTGGCCGTCCTGGTCGCGCGCGCCGTGCGGGCCGCCTCCCGGCCCCGGCCCCTGCGCGACGTCCCGGGGGCAGGCGGGCCCACCGGATCCGGCGCACGGGGCGAGGCGGACGCGGGCCCCTGATCCGCCCCCGTTCTTCCTGAATCCCGCGTGGCTCGGGCGCACGCCGGGCCCCCGTGGCCCCGGCGCGTCCCAGCCCCCAACCTTTAGAGGGGACCCGAGGTGGCCACCCAGGTCGCGGGCGCCCCTTGATGCCCTCGACCGTCGGGTTTCTCCATGAGCAAGCGCACCGACGTCCACAGGATCCTCATCATCGGCTCCGGCCCCATCCAGATCGGGCAGGCGGCCGAGTTCGACTTCAGCGGCTCCCAGGCGTGCCAGTCGGCGCGGGAGGAGGGCTACGAGGTCGTCCTGGTCAACTCCAACCCCGCCACCATCCAGACGGACGTGGAGATGGCCGAGGCCGTCTACGTGGAACCCCTGACGGCCGAGAGCCTGACCCAGATCATCGCCAAGGAGAAGCCCGACGGCGTCCTGGCGGGCATGGGCGGCCAGACCGCCCTGAACCTGGTCTCGGAGCTGGCCGAGCTGGGCGTCCTGGAGGAGCACGGCGTCAAGCTGCTGGGCACCCCCCTCCAGGCCATCGAGGACGCCGAGGACCGCGACCTGTTCAAGCAGGTCATGGAGCGCATCGGGGAGCCGGTGGCCAAGGCGCGCGTGGCCGAGAGCGTGGAAGAGTGCGTGCGGGTGGCCGAGGAAGACATCGGTCGCTACCCCGTCCTGATCCGGCCCGCCTACACCCTGGGCGGCCTGGGCGGCGGCGTCGCCCACAGCCGCGAGGAGCTGGAGGAGGTCGCCGCCAAGGGCCTCGCCTACAGCCGCATCCACCAGGTCCTCATCGAGGAGTCCCTGCTCGGGTGGCGGGAGTACGAGTACGAGGTGATGCGCGACGGCGCCGACAACTGCATCGTCGTGTGCAACATGGAGAACCTGGACCCCATGGGCGTCCACACGGGCGAGTCCATCGTCGTCGCCCCCAGCCAGACCCTCTCCGACCGCGACCACCAGATGCTGCGCGCCTCCGCCATCAAGTGCATCCGTGCCCTCGGCATCGAGGGCGGCTGCAACGTCCAGCACGCCTTCAACCACGAGACTGGCGACTACCGCGTCATCGAGGTCAACCCCCGCGTCAGCCGCAGCAGCGCACTGGCCAGCAAGGCGACGGGCTACCCCATCGCCCGCGTCGCCACCAAAATCGCCCTCGGGATGACGCTCGACGAGATCCCCAACGCCATCACCGGCAAGACCGTCGCCGCCTTCGAGCCGAGCCTCGACTACGTCATCACGAAGATCCCCCGCTGGCCCTTCGACAAGTTCCGCACCGTCGACCCCCGCCTCGGGACGCAGATGAAGTCCACGGGCGAGGTCATGAGCATCGGCCGCAACATCGAGGAGAGCCTCCTGAAGGCCGTGCGCTCCCTGGAGGTGGACGCCGACAGCCTCGACGCCCCCGAGCAGTGGGACGACGCCCAGCTCTCGGAGGCGCTGGACGTCGCCACCCACCTGCGCCTCTGGGCCGTCGCCGAGGCGCTGCGGCGCGGCTGGAGCGTCGAGAAGGTCTACGAACTCTCCGGCTACGAGCCGTTCTTCCTCCACAAGCTGCGAAACGCCCTGGAGGCCGAGGCCGCCTACGGCGCCGAGCCCAGCGACGCGAACCTGGCCGCCGCCAAGCGCTTCGGCCTCCCCGACAGCCTGCTCGCCCGCGCCGCCGGCAAGGAGGAAGAGACGGTCAAGGTCCAGCGCGCCGCCGCCGGCATCGTCCCCGACTACAAGATGGTCGACACCTGCGCCGCCGAGTTCGAGGCCGTCACGCCGTACTACTACTCCACCTACGACCCCGTCGACGCGGACGCCCGCCTGCCCGCCGACCGGGACCCCGCCGACCGCCGCAAGCGCTGCCTCGTCCTGGGTTCGGGCCCCATCCGCATCGGCCAGGGCATCGAGTTCGACTACTGCTGCGTCCACGCCGCCTGGGCCCTGCGCGAGGAGGGCGTCGCCGCCATCCTCCTCAACAACAACCCCGAGACCGTCTCGACGGACTTCGACACCAGCGACCGCCTCTACTTCGACCCCCTGACCCTGGAGGACGTGCTGCACGTCATCGAGCGGGAGAAGCCCGACGGCGTCCTCGTCCAGTTCGGCGGCCAGACCGCCATCAACCTCGCCCTCGGGCTGGAGGCGGCCCTGGAGGCGCGCGACGACCTGCCCACGCAGATCTGGGGCACGCCCCCGTCCGCCATCGACCTCGCGGAGGACCGGGACAAGTTCAACCGCCTCATGCAGGAGCTGGGCGTCAAGCAGCCCGAGGCCGGCATCGCCCACTCGGACGAGGAGGCCGTCGCCATCGCCACCCGCATCGGCTACCCAGCCCTGGTGCGTCCCAGCTACGTCCTGGGTGGCCGCGCCATGCAGGTCGTCCACGACGAGGAGGAACTGCGCGACTACGTGCGCGACGCCGTGCGCGTCTCCAAGAAGCACCCCCTGCTGGTGGACCGGTTCCTGGCCCGCGCCATCGAGGTCGACGTGGACGCCGTGTGCGACGGCGAGCAGGTCCTGGTGGGCGCCGTGATGGAGCACGTGGAGGAGGCCGGCGTCCACAGCGGCGACTCCACCACCGTCATCCCGCCCCAGAACCTCCCCCTCGACATCGTCCAGCGCATCGAGCAGCACACCCGCGACATCGCCCTCGCGCTCGGGACGCGGGGCCTCATCAACATCCAGTACGCCGTCAAGGATGGCGACATCTACGTCATCGAGGCCAACCCCCGCAGCAGCCGCACCGTCCCCTACGTCGCCAAGGCCACCGGCATCCCGATGGCCAAGATCGCCGCCAAGGTGACGCTGGGCAAGTCCCTCCGGGACCAGGGCGTGGACGTGGCCGGCGCCGCCCCCACGCGGGCGCTGCGCCACGTCGCCGTCAAGGCCCCCGTCTTCCCCTTCCTCAAGCTCCCCGGCGTCGACGCCGTGCTGGGCCCCGAGATGAAGAGCACCGGCGAGGTCATGGGCATCGCCGCCGACTACCCCACCGCCTACGCCAAGGCGATGGAGGCCGCCGGCAACCCCCTCCCCACCGAGGGCACCGTCTTCGTGTCGGTGGCCAAGCCCGACCGGCCCCGCATCCTCAGCATCGCCCAACGGCTGGCGGCGCTGGGCTTCGACCTGGTCGCCACCGAGGGCACCGCCGCCGACCTCGCCGCCGCCGGCATGGCCGTGCAGGTCGTCCACAAGCTGCACGAGCGGCGCAGCCCCGACGCCATCGACCTCATCAAGACCGGCGGCATCCAACTCATCATCAACACCCCCAGCGAGGAACTGGAGGCGCCCCAGATGCGCGACGGCTACCAGATGCGCCGCGCCGCCGTCGAGGCCACCGTGCCCTTCCTGGCCACCGTCGAGGCCGCCGAGGCCGCCGTCGGCGCCATCGTCGCCAAGCGCGCCGTCCAGGGACGCTTCCCCGCCCGCTCCCTCCAGGAGTACGCCCGCGGCTGGCAGGAGGTGCTCCATGCGTAAGGACCTCGTCGCCATCGTCTGCTGCCCCGCCGACCACGCCAAGCTCGCCCTGGAGGCGACCCAGGTGGACGAACACGAGGACGTCCTGGAGGGGACGCTGACCTGCACCGAGTGCGGCTTCGCCTACCCCATCGAGGACGGCATCCCCAACCTGCTGCCGCCGGAGTTCCACCTCGACGCCGACGGGCGCGTGCAGGGGACGCCGGGTCCCGACGACTCGGAAGAGTGACCCCGGCGTCCACCGGGGTGTAGAATGCCGGCGATTGCTCCACAACCGTGATGTCCTGCGCTCCCATGCTGGGATGATGAATGGTTCCTTCGCCTCGTTGTTCGTCTTCCTCCTGCTCCTCGCATCCACGGTCGCAGGGGCCTCCGGCGTGGGTCGCGCCGCAGAACCGGCCCCGTTCGTCTTCACCGACGCCGAAGGAGACGTGACCCAGGACGGGCGCCCGGTCTCCGGTCCCGGTCCCGACAGCAATGACATCCTCGGGGGCGGCGTCGCCGAAGCCGGCGACGGACTCGACTTCCACCTGCGCCTCGCCGACCTCTCCGGCCTGGAGGAGGAAGGCCGCAAGCCCGGCTTCCACGCCCAGTACGCCCTCAACTTCGCCCTCGGCGGCGACGAGGCGGACCACAGCGTCCGCGCCGCCTACGACGGCCGCGAAGTCAACGTCCTTCCCCTTGTTGCCCCCTGGAGCTTCCAACTCCACGACCACCGCAGCGACCGCTGGACCTCCATCGAGGGCCACGTCGACGGGGACACCCTGCGCTGGCGCCTCGACCTGGAGACACTTGGGCTGGATGTCGGCGACGCACTCACCGCATGGAGCGCCTCCGCCTGGAACGCCTACCGCGACCACGAACAGACCACCGACAGCGCCCACGGCCTCGGCGGCTACCGCGTCGGCCTCGGCGTCTTCGAGGAATCCGACCCCGCAGAAGCGCTCGAACCTCTGGACGGGGGCATCCTCCTCGTCGACGACGCCGGCGACACGGCGCTCGGGGGCGGCCGGCGCGCCTACGACGGCCCCGGCGCCGAGAACACCGACGTGCTTCGCGCCACCGCCGCCGAGTCCGGCGGTCGCCTGGTCTTCGTCCTCGAACTGGCCGGACTGGACACCGTCTCGAACCAGGACGCCGAACCCGGGTACCACATCCAGTACGCCCTCACCTTCACCACGCCCGACGACCACGACTACTCCCTGCGCGCCGGCTACCGGGGCCACGACATGAGCACCAGCGGCCCGGGGTGGAGTTTCTCCGTCCACGACCAGCAAAACGACGACTGGCCCGACGTGGCCGGCGCCGTCCGCGGCGCCGTCCTCGTCTGGAGCGTCCCCAAGACCCTCTTCGGCGTCGTCGACGGGGACGAACTCACCGACTGGCACGTCAACACCTGGGCCGCCTTCGACGACCGAGACCAGTACGGCGACCGCGCCGAGGGCGACCGCGCCTACGT
>JANQNI010000240.1 GCA_028289805.1 Thermoplasmatota archaeon
CCCAGTCGTCCCAGGGGCGCGGGGGGCGGCCTGCCGCGGGCGGCGCGGTGGCGTTGCCGGTGGCGTTCTGGGCGGCGGCGCGGGGGAGGACCGCCAGGAGGGCCGGCGGGAGGAGGGGGGCGGCCCGTCGGAGCACGCGCTGGCAGCAGGCCCGGGGGTGATGGGACTTGCGATGCTATTCGTTGCGCTCGCCGACATGCACGACCGCCTCGTCCCCCCGCGCGCCCCACTGGCCGACGCCGCCGGTCTCGACGGGGAAGTAGCAACTCTGGGTGCCGTCCTGGACGCAGCGCACCATGCCTGCGGCCTCCATCTTGCGCAGGTGCCAGCGCACGGTGCCGGGGTTCATGTCCAGCGCTTCGGCGAGACTGCGCTGGTTGGTGCCGGGGGCGCCGTGGAGGTAGTCGAGGATCTTCTTGGCGTTGGGGTTCTGGATGGCGGCGTTCTGGACGGCGGCCTGCTTGGCCATGGCGCCTCCGGAGGTGGGGTAGTAGAGGCGGCGGCCCTGCACCTTCTGGGTCTTGACGAGGCCGGCCATCTCCAGCTTGCGCAGGTGCCACTGGGTGTTGGTGACGGCGGTGCCGTGGCGGCTGGCCAGTTCGCGCAGGTGGACGCCGGGCTCGGTCTCGACGACGCCCAGCAGGCTCTTGCGCATGGGGTGTTCCAGGACGTTGTTCTTGTCGACGTGGCGCAGGCCGCCGACACCGAGGTAGTAGGCGATGCCAGCCAGGGCGGCCAGTCCGATGCCGCCGATGCCGACGCCCCAGACGAGGCCGCGGTTCCAGTCGATGCCCGCGTCGTCCTCTCCGACGCCCGGCACGCCGACGGGCTCCTCGTCCGCCGGGTCCGATTCGGCGGGGTCCTGGAGGGGGTCGTCGGGGATGGGTTCGCCGCCGGTGCCCAGGGGGTCGTCGGGGTCGACGGGGATGTCCTGCGCCAGGGCGGTGGGCAGGAGGGCGATGAGCAGGGCGGTGGCGGCGAGGCGGTGCATGGTCTTCACTCTGGAGTCGGGACGGGGGCGCGACGCGGCAGCGGCGGCCGGGCGTCGACGGGGCGCCCCATCATGGTCTCGATGGCGCGGTCCCCCAGGGGCGTGTTGTAGAAGCGCGAGCCGTCGTCGCGCACGAGCTCCTCCAGGAGGCCGTGCTCGCGCAGCTTGCGCAGGTGCCACCGGGCGGTGCCGCCGTGCATGGACAGGCGTTCGGCGACGCTGCGGGCGGTGGCGCCGGGGTGGCGTTGGATCGTCTCGAAGATGGCCTTCGCGTTGTCGTTCTGGAGGGCCGTGATGGCGCGGCTGACGCGCTTGACCTCGACGCCGCCCTCGACGGGGTAGAAGACGCGGAAGCCGTTGACGCGGTCGCTGTGGACCAGTTCGGCGGCCTCCAGCTTGCGGATGTGCCAGAGGATGCTGCTTGTCTTCATGGCGAACTCCTCGGACAGTTGCTTCAGGTGGGCGCCGGGGGTGGCGCGCACGAAGCCGTACAGCATGGCGCGCTGGGGGTTCTTCAGCGCCTCCTTGGGGCTGACGTAGCGCGTGACGAGGGCGAAGCCGGCGGCGCCGACGGCGGCCGCGGCGAGTCCTGCGAGGCCGGCGGCCAGGAGTTCCTGCTCCATGGCGGCGCGCACGCGGTCGGCGAAGCCGGGCTCGGCGGCCTCGGGGGGTGCCTCCTCGCGAGGCCCGTCGCTGCCCTCGCCGGGGGAGACGAGGTCGTGCACGACGGCCGGCGCCTCGGGTCCGATGACCTCGGCG
>JANQNI010000332.1 GCA_028289805.1 Thermoplasmatota archaeon
ACCTCGGCGGCCACGAAGTCCCGCGCGCCCTCCAGAACGGCCGCCTCGTCGATGCCCGACAGCAGCGCGGTGCGCTGGGCCTCCGAGAACTGGTTGACCTGGGCCGGCAGCTTGCCGGTGAACGCCTGCACCGCCTTGCCGAGCCTGCGCATCGCCTCGTCCTGCATCACCTCGCCCATGAACCGGCCCATGGGGAACTTGCCCTGCGTCTCGGCGGCCATGCGAAGCGCCTTGCGCGTCAACTCGGCCTTCCAGGCGGGCGTGGTGTAGAGCGTCAGCACGTCGCCGCCGTCGGCGAGCTTGTGGACGGTCTTGACGTCCTCCAGGGCGGTGCGCAGGTAGTCCTCGGCGGCCAGGGCGGCCGCGTCGACCGGTCCCGGTTCCGGGACGGCGGTGGTGCTGCACAGGCCGTCGCCGCCGGCGCGCTCGAACAGCTCCTCCGCCGTGTGGGGCAGGATGGGGCACAGGGCGACGGCCCATTCCCGCACCAGCCGCCGCAGCAGGTCCCCGTCGGCACCGCCGCGCCGCTGGTACCAGCGCAGGGTCTCCGGGACGCCGTAGACCAACTCCCCGGTGGCGGTGCGCAGGTCGTAGTCCTCCAGGGCCTGACGGGCGTTGGCGAGGTGCTGGTTCCAGCGTGCGCGCAACCAGTCGTCCATGGATCCCTCGCCGCCGTCGGCCTCCAGGCACTCGGTGGCGACGCGGGCGACGCGCAGCACCTGCTGGCGGTACGTCATGACGATGTCGGGGTCCCACTCGATGTCCACGTGGGGGCTGCCGACGTGGCAGTAGTAGAGGCGCATCGGGTCGACGCCGTACTTCTTGGCCGCGCCGGGGATGGGTTCCGCGCCGCCCTTGCTCTTCGAGATCTTCGCGCCGGCCTTCTGGGTCACCCACCAGTTGACGAAGATGCCCCGCGGCCGCAGGGCGGGGTCGTTGAGCAACGCCACGTTGTTCATCACGTAGACGGGGAAGTGGACCGTCTGGTGCTCCTTGCCGCCCAGGTTGATGTCGACGGGGCCGAAGTGCAGCAGGTCGGCGCGCACCTCGTCCCAGACGGGCGCCTCGGCGACGCCGTGGCCGTTGACGACGTAGTCCCAGAACGCGTCGGTGAGGTCGTCGACCTGGAGGCGGCCGTCGTTGACGTAGGGGCTCACCAGGTAGTACCAGGCGTAGAAGGTCGAGTCCGCGATGGGCTCGACGATCCAGCCCTCCTTGAACGGGAACTCGGTGCCCAGCCACGCGCCGCGGCGCACGCAGGCGCGGTCGCCGAACCAGTCCAGCACGTTGCCGATGTCGTCGGCGTAGCGCTGCGGGAGGATGCGCATGGTCTCGGCGTGCTGCTTGCTGGCCTCCGTCCACTCGGGGTCGGAGTAGGCGATGAAGTCCTGGTCCGGGATGCGCTTGACGTCCACCAGCTCGCCTGCGCGGCTGATGACGGTCTCGCTGAACTGGCGGATGGGGCGGCCGTGGTCCTCGGCGACGAAGTCCTCCCGGAGCTGGTCCTTGACCTCCTTGATGCGCTTACCGGCGTAGGGGCCGCAGGCGTCGGTGAGGACGCCCTTGTTGAACTCGTCCGCGTAGACCTCGTCCGTGGCGGCGTCGAGGGCCGCCTTGTCCTGCTGGCTCGTCACGCCGTGCCGGGCGTGGGCCACGCGGGCCGGCAGGTCGTCGTAGCCCTCGATGGAGACGATCTGCGGCGGCTCGCCCAGGCGTTCGTCCAGGCCGGCGTCCAGGTACGCCGCGTAGTCGAAGGGGGCGTGGCCGGGCACCGACATGACGATGCCCGTCGCCACCAGGGGATCCACGAACGTCCCCTGCACCACCGGCACCTGCTTGCCCGTCACGGGGGCCGTGGCCGTCTCGCCGACGAGGGCGGAGCCGGGGACGGTCAGGTCCAGCGCCTCCGCGCGCTCGAACTGCCACAGCAGCTTGGTCTTGCCCTGCTGGCTGACGCACCAGACCTCCGAGGGGTCCCCGTCGTCCACGGCGCCGTCCTTCCAGACGCGCACCAGTTCGTAGTCGTGCTCCGGGTGGACCCACAGGTTCGTCACGCCGTAGACCGTCTCCGGCCGCAGGGTCGCGCAGGGCAGGACGATGGTGTCGTGGTCGTCGTCCGTGTCCACGATGTCGCCGGCCGGGATCGTGAAGCGCAGCGCCACGAACTCCTGGATCTCCGCGCTGCCGCCCTGCTTGATGTCGGTCTCCGACTTGTCCACCGCCACCGGTCCCGCCACGGGACAAAACGGAGCGTAGTGGGGCTTCTGCACCAGGTAGCCCAGGTCGCCGAGGCGCCGGAACTGCCACTGGATGAACTTCTGGTAGCCGGGGTCGATGGTGGTGCAGTCGCGGCGCTCGTCGATGAGGAAGCCGAACTTCTTCCAGTAGTCGTACTGGTAGACGTGGGCGAAGTAGTCCACCACCGCCTTCGGGTCGGTCAGGGCCGACAACTCGCCCTCGTACCCGTTGCTCCGGAGGTACTCCGTCTTCTCGCCGCGCTCCACCTCCTTGGCGAACGCGACGGCGGGGATGCCGGAGGCGTGGAAGCCCGCAGGAAACAGGACGTCGTGGCCCGTCTGGCGCTTGTAGCGGGCGAAGACGTCCGAGTAGGTGAAGCCCCGCATGTGCCCCACGTGCAGGTAGCCGCTGATGCCGGGGTAGGCGAAGTGGATGAAGAAGGTCGGTTTCGCCGGGACGGCGGAGTCGACGCTGGATGCCTCGGACGCGTCCGACCCGAGCCTGCGGCGGCTCGCAAGCTCGCCGGGGCCCACCGCGTGCTGGGTGCCGGCGTCCCACCAGCGCCGCCGCCACTTCCCGGTGGGGGCGTCCAGGTCCCACTCCGCCATGATGGGCCGGCGACAGGGAGGAGGCGTTTCAAAGTTGTCCGGGCCCCGCCACGATTCACGCACTTCATATCCCGTCCTCCCCTGGGCGCATCGTGTTCCGCGACCGCGTCCTCCAGCACTACCGCGAGAAGGGCTACGCCCTCCGGGAGCGCGTGAAGGTGCGCGGCCAATCCGGCGCCGTCCACGCCTGCGACCTCGTCGCGCAGGGCCCCCTGGGCAACCTCGTGGTGCAGGTGGAGGACTACGGCGGCTTCGAGGGTCCGGAACTGGAGGCGGTGCGCCGCATCGCCCGCGACGTGGGTGCCACCCCCGTCGTCGCCGCGCCCGACCTGGACGCCGCCGTGCGCCGCCACGCGGCCCGGCTGGGCGTCGTGGTCCTCGACGCGGCCGCCCTCGACGCCCCCGCACCCGTGACCGAGGCGCCGTCGACGCCTCGACGCGCGGAGCCGGCGTACCCCCCGTGGCCCGACCCGGACGCCCCCCGCGACCGCGCGCGCACGGAGGCGGGGCGGGACGAGGGTCCCGCGTGGCCCGCCGACGGCCGCGCCCGCCCCGAGCCGACGGGCCGCATGGACCCCGGCGAGGTGGACGACCTGGTGGGCGAGTGGACGCGGCCGGCGCCCCGCGCGCCCACGCGGCGCCAGGACCCCGGCTTCTGGCGCTACGGACGCGACGACGACGCGCCCGCCGCCGTCGAGGAACCCACCGCGCCCGCCCCCGCGCAGCCCGAGGCCGCGCCGGACGCCGAGCGCGCCGGCAGCGCCACCGGGTTCTCCTGGCTCGGCCCGCAACCCACCGCCTCGGACGAGGCGGGCGTGGACCGTGCGGCCGCCCGCGCCCCGGCCGAGCGCCCGGCCCAGGCCCCTGCCATCGCCGCGACGCGCGACCGCGCCCCGGAGCCGTCGCCCTCCGCGAACGCCGACGGCGACCTGCTACGCTGGCTCGTCGGCTTCGCCGTCGCCGGCGCCAGCGCCGGTGCGGCCTTCCTCGGCCTCGGCGCCCTGCTCGGCCTCCTCTGAGCCGTTGGCACCGCGCACCACGGCCATCCGGTCCAGGCCGGCCGCACCAATCTGCTGCGCCACTTCGACGCGCATCCGCTCCAGCACCCACTCCTGGAACCGCGGGCTCATCTCGTAGTCCTCCGGCGGCTCGGGGACGTCCTGGGTGCCGGCCATGACGGCCTCCTCGTACCGCGTCCACGCCTCAGGCCGGTCGCTCATGGGGCGGGCACGGCAGGGGGCCTGAAAACGGCGCGGGACGCCGTCACTGGGTCAGCACCCGCGACGGGCTGGCGTTCACCCCGTCCAGTGCCTCCGTCAACGCCTCCACCTGCAGGGGCTTGGGCAGGAACGCGTCCATGCCCGCATCCAGCAGGCGCTGGCGCTCCTCCGGCCGGTCGTCGGCCGTCAGCGCCACGATGAGCGGCCGCCGGTGGGGCGGGATGCGCTCCCGCAGCGCCGCCGCGGCCGCCTCCCCGCCCATGCCGGGCATCCGGACGTCCATCAGCACCACGTCGAAGCGCTTGCGCTGCGCCACCTCCAGCGCCTGCTCCCCCGTCGCCACGGACTCGACGCGGTGCTCCATCCGCTTCAGCAGCAGGGCGCCGTAGAACCGGTTGGCGGGGTTGTCGTCCACCAGCAGGACGTTCATGCCCTGCCGCGACGTGCCGGGGGAGGATTGCGTGGCGGGCTGCGTCAGGGGCGGCGCCGCGCGCACGGCGGGCTCCGGCTGCTCGAGACGGTCCCGGAGGGTGAGGTAGAGCACCAACGCCCCCGGCGCCAGGTGGGCGATCGCCACCCCCACGGACGCCATGGACCACGGCAGGGACAACGCCATCAGGGCCAGGGCCGCGCTGCGGCGGGCGCCCGGCTGCACCGAGCGGGGGCCCCACCAGGCGAGGACGGCCGCAGCCGCGAGCGTCACCGCCGCGACGGCGAGCGGTCCCCCGCGGGATGCGAGGGTGGCCGCGCTGGCCACGGCCGCCGCCGCGAGGGCCACTGCTGTACCCCGCTTTCCGCGGACGACCGCCGGCTTGGACCCTCCATCCATCAACGAAGCAACTGGCTCCCGTGCATACAAGAACCGTCCCCCGGCATCGTGGCGACGGTTCAGGGCCGACGTCGAGGGATCGGCGGAGCGTGACCCTTTCGTTTCCCAGTTTCCTCCCAGCCGCCTGCGGTGCGGCAACGCATCCTTGAAACGGGGCGGCGGGGTCGGTCGGGGCATGGCGGGCGCCAAGGGCCTCATCCGGGCCATCGCCGGCACCATCTGGATCTACTCCTACCTGAGCCTCGGCGCCTTCATGGCCGTCGCCGCCCTGCCGGGCCTGTTCCTGGCACGGTGGGGCTGGGGCCTCGACGTGGGCCCCGCGTGGGCGGGGGAGGCGGCGTTCCTGCTCGACGCCTTCGTGGGCCTCTACTGGAGCATCGTCGGCTTCTTCACCTTCGGACTCGCCCTCATGGTGGTGCTGCCCCTGGTGCGGGGTCTGTTCCTGCTGCTGGGCTGGAAGCCGCACACGGGGGCCCTGCCCATCCACAGCTTCCGCATGTGGCACTGGTACAACCAGAACGGCCTCGTGTTCCTCTTTAACACGGTCTTCGGCCGCTTCGCCCGGCTGACCAACGTCTACAACTGGTACCTGCGCGCCATGGGCGCCAAGATCGGCAAGAACGTCGTCTTCAACACCCAGCACGTCTACGACCTGGACCTGATCTCCGTCGGTGACAACACCGTCATCGGCGCCAACGCCAGCATCCTCGGCCACGTCGGCGAGAAGGGCAAGCTCGTGCGCGAGAAGGTCGTCATCGGCGACCGCTGCACCATCGGCCAGTACACCAACATCTTCCCCGGCGTCACCCTGGGCGACAACTGCCACGTGGGCGCCATGAGCCTGGTCCCCAAGGGCACCACCCTCGACAGCAACGCCATCTACGGCGGCGTGCCCGTGCGCAAGATCCGCGACCTCCAGCCGGGCGACAAGGTCACGAGCACGGACGTCAGCGCCACCACCGGCAGCCCCAAGGCGGCATGAAGGCCAAGGAGTGGCTCCTGCCCCTCGCCCTCGGCGCCGTCGCGGCCCTCC
>JANQNI010000368.1 GCA_028289805.1 Thermoplasmatota archaeon
GAGCATGACCGTCAAGGTCCCCGCGTAGGGCGGGACGCCGGGGCCGCGGCTGCGGCCGCGACCTCCGCCGGCCGAGGCCGCGCGGACGGGGCCGGGCGCGGGGAGCGCGGCGCCCCCTGGAGCCGCAGCGTCACGCGCGTGCGCGGACCGGGAAGCGACTCCTGGCGGACGGGCAGGTTGGCCTGCCCCGCGAGGTGGCGCGCGGCGAACATCCACAGGTCCTCCACCGGATCCTGCGCCGCGGCGTCGCCCGTGACGCGCACCTCGACGAGGCCGGGGCGCTCGACCGCGTCCACGTCCACGCCGCCGCCGGAGGGGCACCCGGCCAGGACGTGCTGGGCCAGCAACGTCAGCAACTGGCCCGTCAGGGGTTCGGGGGCGCGCACGCCGCGGCCGGGGAGGTCCACCCGGAACGACACGTCGCGCCGCCGCCCGTCGGCGACCAGGTCCTCCAGGTCCCGGGCCAGGTCCGCAAGGTCCACCACCGCGCCGCGGGGGGCCTGCGCGAGGGCGCGCGCCGTCGCCTCGACGCCCGACAGGGCGCGCTCGATGTTCGTCAGGGGGCCGCGGGCCACCTCCTGGACCTCCTGGGCGACCTGGTCGCAGTGGAAGCGCAGCAGGGACAGGGGCGTGCGCACCTCGTGCGACACCTCGTTGAGGAACTCGCGCATGAACTCGGAGCGCTCCCGCTCCATGTGCAGTCGCATGGCGCCCTCCCAGCGTTCCCGGCGCGCCTCCTCCGCCCGGTGGCGGTCGGTGACGTTGTCGTGGCTGACCACCACGCGGTCGTCGTGGGGCGGGGGCAGGCGCGTGACGCGCATCTCGAACCAGCGCTTCTCGTCGGGGCCGTGGCACGGGTACTCCAGCTGGAACCGGTCCCGGGTCCCGTCCAGGACGGCCTGGATGCCGGCGCGGGCGGCGTCGCCGCCGTCCGGACCCATGCACACGCCCAGGTAGTCCGTGCCCACCCAGGAGGCGTCGGGACCGTCGTTCTGGTCGGAGAAGGCGCGCCATGCCGCGTTGGCGGCGCGGATGCGTCCCCGGCGGACCAGCAGCACCACCTCCGAGGGGAGTGCGTCCAGCACGGCGTCCGCCGACGGTTCCGGCATCAACGTCGGCCTCTCCCGGACCCCGTATTTGTAGGGCCGCCGCGGGGACGACCGCCCCCTGGGCCGCATCGGCCCCCCGGCTCCGGGCGTCGAGCCCTTTTCAAAGGCCCTCCCGTGCGGCGCCGCATGGCAATCTCCCGCATCGGCGTCGTCGGCGCCGGCCAGATGGGCAACGGCATCGCGCAGGTGGCCGCCGTGGCCGGGTACGACGTGGTGATGGTGGACATCAAGCAGGCGTTCGTGGACGCCGGCCGGGCCAACATCGAGAAGAGCCTCGGGAAGTTCGTCCAGAAGGAGAAGCTGAGCCAGGCGGACGCCGAGCAGGCCCTCGGCCGCCTCACGACGAGCACCGAGAACGCCGCCCTGGCCGACTGCGACCTCGTCGTCGAGGCCATCGTGGAGAACGAGACCATCAAGAAGGCCCTGTGGCAGGAACTGGACGGCGTCGTCAAGGAGTCGGCCATCTTCGCCAGCAACACCAGCAGCATCCCCATCACGGTGCTGGGCAGCGCCACGAGGCGGCCGGACCGGTTCATCG
Organism: Thermoplasmatota archaeon; assembly: GCA_028289805.1. GTDB lineage: Archaea > Thermoplasmatota > E2 > JACPAO01 > JAHFTW01 > JANQNI01. The sequence continues at coordinate 1,648 of JANQNI010000368.1, forward strand.
GCATGCACTTCATGAACCCCGTGCCGCTGATGAAGCTCATCGAGGTCATCAAGGGCCACGAGACGAGCCAGGAGACCGTCGACGCCGCCTACGCGGTCGGCGAGGCGATGGGCAAGGACTGCCACGCCTGCGAGGACTACCCCGGCTTCGTCAGCAACCGCATCCTGTGCCCGATGCTCAACGAGGCCATCTTCGCCCTCCAGGAGGGCGTCGGCACCGTCGAGGACATCGACGCCATCATGAAGAAGGGCATGAACCACCCCATGGGTCCCCTGACCCTGGCCGACTTCGTGGGCCTCGACACGCTGCTGGCCATCATGGACATCCTGCACGAGGGCTTCGGCGACCCCAAGTACCGCGCCGCGCCGCTGCTGCGCAAGATGGTGCAGGCGGGCCACCACGGCCGCAAGACGGGCAAGGGCTTCTACGACTACGCCTAGCCTCCTACAACCGGCCAAGCGGGGAGTCTTCCTCCGCCGGCAGCGTCCCCGCCGGGCCCGGCTCCACGCGGCGCGTCAGCGCGACGATCTCCTCCGGCGCCCCCGTCACGGCGTTGCGCATCGTCCGGCTCGTCGTCTCCACCCACACCCACGAACCGTCGGCGTGCAGGATGCGGTAGCGCACCCGGTACGTGTCCGTGCCGTCCAGGATCGTGTCGTGGCTCTTCTGGATCTCCTCCAGGTCCTCCGGGTGGAAGAACGTGTAGGCGTCCTGGTCGACCAGGTCGCGCGGATCGTGGCCGATGATGTCCACGGCGGCGGGCGACGCGTAGACGTAGCGGCCGCCGAGGGTGTGGATGCTGATCATGTCCGGGCAGTTGAGCAGCATCGAACGGAACCGCTCCATGTCCAGGAGGTCCCGGACGGGCGGGACCGGCCTGCCGTCGGCGTGCGGCTTACCCGCGTGCGGCGCCCCCGCGTTCGGTCCGTCCATGGGACCCAAACGCCCTCCTACGTCAAGACCTTGGCGACCCGACGCGAACGCGCCCCTGAAGAACCCGCGCGCCATCGAAGCGCGTGGACCAGGGGGGCAGCAAGCCGCCGTTGCTGCGCGCACTGCGCCAGAGCGGCCAGGAGCCGGCCCCCTTCCGGCGCCCCGGCGTGCGCAACTGGGTCCTCGTCACCCTCGCCGTCCTGGTGCTCACCACCGTGCTGCCCATCGTGTGGCCGGCGACGCGGCCCTTCTTCGAACGCACCGGGCCCCTGCTGAGCCTGTTCTTCCTCGTCGCCGCCGGCGGGCTCTGGCTCGGCCTCGGACGCCGCGCCTTCGCCGCCAGCGGCGCCATCGTGGCCCTGTTCTACGTCCTGACCGCGTGGACCCCGCTGGCCTTCGACGTCGACGACTTCGCCCTCGTGGCCCTCCTGAGCAGCTTCGGCGTCTTCGCCCTGGCCGGATTCAACCTCGTCTTCCTCCTGGAAGAGATCGTCTTCGACACCCACCGGCTCCTGGACCTGCGCCACCCCCACTGGCGGTACGTCCCCCTCGCCGTCGTCTGCGCCCTCGCCGTCGGCCAACCGCTGCTCTGGCCGCCCAGGGACCTGCCCGCGCCCGCCGTCTGGTACGCCAGCCTCGTCGGCGTCGCCATCCTGGGCGGCTGGTGGATCGTGCGCGCCTTCAACCCCCTGCGCGAGGGGACCCTCCTGCGGGAACTGCACCTGTTCACCGTCGGTGTCCTCGCCATCGGCGCCGTCACCGACGCCGTCGGGCTCCTGCACGAACAACGCGGCATCCTCCCCAGCCTGCTCGCCTACCTGCTGCTGGTGGGGACCTGGATCTACGTCAGCTACACCACCCTGCAACGCACCCACTTCCTCCTGCAAAGCCACGACCCCGGCCCGTGGCTGTGCATCCTCCTCAGCGCCAGCTTCGCCCTCCTGAACCACGCCTTCCTGCACTTCCGCCTCGAGGGCACCGCCGGCGTCAACGTCCTGCTGGACCAGCGCGTCGCCTACCTCATCTTCGGCCTCTGGGTCGGCGTCGGCTTCTACGTGGTGCGCAACGGATGGCGCGTCCTGCGCCACCTGCGCGACGACCGCCGCCTCAGCCCCGGCGGGCGCATCGCCGCCGGCCGCCTCGCCCGCCTGATGGAGGACATCCTCGTGACGGAGCGACGCCTGGAGGATGCCGCCGGGCGCGTCTACCGCAGCGTCGACCGCGCCCTGCCCGGTGGCCCGGGCGGCGCACGCCGAGGCTGGGAGTTCGACGCCCACGAGGGCGGCATGCGCCCCCTGGGCACCGGCGACGCGGACGCCGAGGAGTGACGCCGCTCAGGCGACGACGCCGCGGACCTTCTGCGTCGGGAAGTACGACACCGTGCGCCCCTGGCGGACCGCGTCGATGAGGTTCGC